>DCVU01000090.1 GCA_002327415.1 Smithella sp. UBA2180 | reverse complement strand
AACAAAATAATAAATAAAACCACGGATATGAACTCCAAAGCAAGCTGCGAGATATTGTGCCCTCCGCTGTGCGGGATTGTTCGACTTACAAATTTCAATTCACTTCGTTTTTGAAATTTGAGTCTCACAATAAACGAATATGCTTTTTTATTAACCATTCAATTTCTCGATCCCGCGGGAGGTCGCGTTACTTTGGGAGCCTATGGCTCCTGCCAAAGGTAGCTCCACTTAATTTATTTTCGCTTTAACCATTGAGGGAATGTTCAATTCCCCTGTATTCATAAAGAGAGCTAATCCTCTTCCCGTTATTTTCATATGCTTATTTTCCATAGTCACCGGCGCATCGGTATAAAATTTCTTTTCGGCATCGTTATAATTCAAGTAATCGGTGGAAAATTTATCGCCATTTTCGGAATTTATAACCACATTGCCTTTTATCTCAATGTTCTTTTCCTTAATAAGCATCCGTCCTTCATCTGCCACCATTATAAAAACTTTGCCATCCGAAGTTGTTAACTTTATTTGAACTTTATCAAATAAAGCAAGGTCTTGCTTTTTGTTATATGTGGCGGTTTCCGCTTTTACTTCCCATTTGGCGTTGGCTTCGCCGACTTCCGTGTAAACGAACCCTTTGATTTGCAAATCAACGCTATTTTGCAATACTTTCAACAAATTTTTGGGTTTATTTACACCGACCTTGATTACGGCCAAAACGGTAATCAAAACCACCAAAGAAACGACTGCTATTGAAGAGACAATGACTGTTTTCCTGCTTAATTTCATTTAACCTGTGACATCCTGCTTTTGGCACTATTTTTGCTTTTATTATAGCACTGTGAACGTCTCGTGTAAAGAAATAAGGCTGAAAAATGAATAATAAATCAAAGAAATAATACAGTTTAATGAGATTGAGAAACATCATATTGGGGGCTGTTCAAAAATGTTCAGATGCAAGGCACGCAGTGAAACTCGAATTACAGTTACGCAGTAAACTGGAATTCGTTAGTTGAACTGTCCCTCTTCAGCGGGGCAAAAAACCGTACCGCGAGGCGTATATGGATATACGTTGAGCGGTGCGGTTTGCAGCGCAACGCAGCAGATGAGCATTTTGTAAAACCCTTTGGCTTTTACCGGTAAGGAATATCATTTTTTATTATTGCGCCTCCCTTACGGGAATGCGCTTCCGGTCAACAGCCCTTTTCACTAAATTCGTATCTTTCAGCAACTTCCAGCCACTTTCCCTGAGCCTGCAAAATCATTTCACAAAGTTCTCTTACCGCGCCACGTCCGCCTCTGTTTCTCGTTACATAATCAACTGATTCTTTTACTACGTCCATAGCGTCAGCAACCGCTGCGGAAAATCCCACTCTTTTGAGCACCGGTATGTCAACTATATCATCGCCTAAATAAGCAACCTCTTCAGCCGATAATTTGTGCTTCTTGAGAATTTTTTCAAACACTTCTTTTTTGTTTAAAGCGCCTTGATAAACATCTTTAATCTCCAGATCCTTAGCCCTGTATTCAACTACTTTTGATTGTCGCCCGGTGAGTATAGCAACCCAAACTCCATAGCGTTGCAATATCTTTATTCCATGCCCATCGCGCACATTGAAACTTTTTAATTCATGCCCTTCATCATCCATGATTATCCGGCCATCTGTCATAACGCCGTCTACATCCAGAATCAAAAGTTTTATTTTACTTAACTTTTCTTTAAAGTTTTTCTTCACTATTTTATTTCTCCTTACCAATTTGGCTAATATTAGAAATTATTTTTTTACAGTGGTTTTAATCAAACTATCAATTTTTTTTAACATTATCAGCAGTTCTTCCAGTTCGTTAAGATAAAGAGAATTGGCTCCGTCGCATAAAGCTTTATCCGGATCGCGGTGAACTTCGAAAAAAATCCCATCCACGCCGGCAGCGACGGCCGCGCGTGCCAGATATTTTACCATATCCCGCTGTCCACCAGACGACATCCCTTCTCCTCCGGGCAATTGCACCGCATGAGTGGCGTCAAAAATTACCGGATATCCCATATCTCTGATTATGGGCAAAGAACGCACATCAAAAACAAGATTATTGTAGCCGAACGATGCCCCTCTTTCAGTAATCATAATATTCTCATTTCCGGCTTTTCGGGCCTTCTCTATGACATTTGCCACATCCCAGGGAGCCAGAAACTGCCCTTTTTTAATATTGATTACGCGCGCCTTTTTGGCAATCTCCGTAATAAAATCCGTCTGGCGGCAAAGAAAAGCCGGCACCTGTATGACATCCAAAACTTCCGCAGCCGCGTCAATTTCTTCAAAACGATGCACGTCGGAGAGCACAGGAATATTCAAATCCTCCTTTATTTTTTTCAATATGGCCAATCCTTTTTTCGTTCCCGGCCCTCTATAAGATTTGATCGAAGTTCTATTGGCTTTGTCGTAAGAAGCTTTAAAGATGAAAGGAATTTTCAATTTTGCCGTAAGCTTTTTCAAATATTGAGCCGTATGTATTGCCGATTCTTCATTTTCCAGAACGCACGGGCCGGCAATTAAAACAAATTTTTTATTGTCCCCAATAAAAAAATCTCCTATCTTTATTCGCTTCATTCTTCGTCACTCCTTGTATCTTTTTGCGCTTTTTTCTGTAAAAGTTTAATTTTTAGTTTTGGTATTCTTTGAGCTGCTTTTGCTGATTCCGGATTAAGCTCATAAGCATCTGTGTATGCCTTCAAGGCCTCCCGAATCATTCCTTTTTTCTCATAAGCCTCTCCTAAATTTGCGTAAAGCTCACTATCTTCATGATCATATTTCAAGGCAATCCGATAATTTTTAATAGCCATATCCCAGTCGCTGCAAGCGGCATAAGCATAACCTAACCCGGCATAAGACGAAGCTTTCTTCGGTTCCAGATCAATTATTTTTTTATAATACTTGATCGCCAACGCATACTTCTTTTCTTTTAAATAATGCCCCCCAAGAACACTTAATGCTTCTTTCGTCGGCGGAGATATTTTTTCATACTCGGCAATTGCTTTTTTTTCTTTTCCCAGCTTATCGTATGT
>DCVU01000189.1:12892-19508 GCA_002327415.1 Smithella sp. UBA2180 | reverse complement strand
CAGGCGCTGCTCGATATGCGTATGGATCGCAGTTTAAAAATAAGCGCTTACGATATTGTCAACAGCTTCGCGCAAAACGAACTGGAAAAAATTATCAGGTTTTACGGAGAAGAAAAAATGGCAACAAGAATAGCCAGGACAATATCAAGGAAAAGACAACTTGCGCCCATTGAAACAACTGCGGAACTGGCGGCAATTGTTGCTTCCTGCATGCCTGCCAAATAAAAATGGCAGAGGATTCATCCCGCCACAAGAACCTTTCAGGCTATTAGAATCGCCGTCAACAACGAGTTGGATAATATAAAACCGGCAATTAACGCTGCGGTGGATGCGCTGAAAACAGGCGGCCGCCTGTGCGTAATTTCTTTTCATTCGCTGGAAGATCGCATTGTAAAAAATGAATTTCGCGCTTTAACCGGAGTTTGTGTCTGCCCGAAGGACATACCGTTTTGCGTTTGTCAAAAAGAAGCAAAGCTGGAAATTCTGACTAGAAAAGCGCTGATTCCTGCGGCAGAAGAAATCGAAGCTAATCCACGCGCTCGTAGTGCTAAGTTGCGTGCAGTCCGGAGAGTTTAAAATGGCACAATCTGCAGAAACTGTCGGAACAAGAGTTGTCCCCCGTTTTCAGGAGGCAAAGGAAGGTTCTTTCGGAATCAAGTATTCGACATTTATTATTTTTGCCATAGTGTTCATGTTTGTTGCTTTGATCTATGTCGGTTCTCATATTCGCATGACTGAATTGGAATATAATATCGCAACGGAGCTAAGCATCAAAGAGCAGAAGTTGGAGGAACAAAAAAAATTAAAATTGGAATATGCAATGCTCAAATCACCGCAGAGAATTGAAAGCATTGTAATGAACAAATTGCAAATGTCGTATCCTGAAAACAGTCAGGTAATTGTTTTAAAGAAATCGGGGGAATGATATGGCCGCCGAATCCAAAAAATGGCTGAAAATAAGAATAGTCATTATTCTCTCGGTTTTCTTAGTGTTCTTTGTTGCTTTGATATCACGCGCTTTCCAATTGCAGGTTTTATCCGGTCAGAAACTGAAATCATTGGCACACAGGCAGCATACCACTGTTCTGCAATTGCAGCCGGAAAGAGGTGTAATTTTCGATCGTAATGGGGAAAAACTGGCCATATCCATAATGGCCAATTCCGTTTGTGCCGATCCTTCCAAAATTGCTGATCCCGCTAAGGTTTCCGGGCAAGTTGCCGAGATCCTTAATCTGGACAATCAAACAGTTTTTAAAAAGATATCGTCACCAAAAAACTTTTGCTGGCTGGCCAGAAGAATTTCTCCGCAACAAGCTGCTTTTGTGGAAAATGCGGACATCGACGGCATTTTCTTAGTTAAAGAGCCTAAACGCTTTTACCCTAATGGTGAACTGGCTGCGCATTTGCTGGGATTTGTCGGCTTGGATGCCATCGGCTTGGAAGGATTGGAAAAAAAATATGATGAGTCTTTGAAAGGAAAGCCGGAGAAGCTGGCCTGGGCCAGAGATGCCAAGGGGGAAAAATTGTTTTTGCGCGTGGAAAAGAGTGAAACAAAAAAAGACGAAAGTGAAAACCTGGTATTAACCATAGATAATCGGATTCAATATCTTGTGGAAACCCATTTAAAAGAAGCTGTTCTGGACAAGGGCGCAAAGGGAGGCATAGCCATTGTCATGGATCCCAAGACAGGAGAAATTTTAGCGCTTGCCAACCAGGTAGGATTCAATCCCAATAACATCGAGGGACTTACACCGGAAAGATGGCGTAACCGCGCCATTGCCGATAATTTTGATCCGGGATCAACATTCAAGCCTTTTTTAGTGGCTGCTGCGCTGGAAGAAAAGATCATTAAGGAATCAGATAAGTTTTTCTGTGAAAATGGAAATTATAAAGTGGCTAATCGTGTTATTCATGAAGCACAAAGAAAACGCCACGGATATTTGGGTGTTCCTGATATATTAAAATATTCCAGTAACATCGGTGCTGCAAAAATAGCTCAAAAGATGGGAAGAGAAAAATTCTATGACTATATTCAAAAATTTGGTTTTGGGGAAAGGACGGGTATAGATCTGCCCGGCGAGACCGCGGGATTGGTCAGGCCGGTGAAAAACTGGGTGCCGGTTGATACGGCTATGATTGCTTTCGGTCAGGGCGTTTCGGTTACGGCAATTCAATTAATCACAGCTGTGTCTGCCATCGCGAACAACGGAGTTTTAATGAAGCCTTATATTGTGCGCGGCATTGCCGATAAAAATAATCGTCTCGTTAAATTATATGCGCCAACAGTAGTACGTAAAGTTATTTCTCCGGGCGTGGCCAAACGTCTTACTACAATGCTCACGGAGGTTGTCGGCGCTCCCGACGGAACAGGTAAAAAAGCCAGCATTGTTAATGTCGCCGTTGCCGGTAAAACAGGAACTTCACAAAAGTTCGATTTTAAACGCGGTGTTTATTCATCGGAGAGGGTGCGTACATCTTTCATGGGCTTCTTCCCCGCCGATAATCCGCAGGTCGCTATTCTGGTAATGCTTGATGAACCACAAAGAGATAAGTGGGGTGGAGTAGCCGCCGCTCCGGTTTTTAAAAACATCGGTGATCAGATACTCAATTGTTTCAAGACAAATATCAGAGAGACCCCTGTTTTTGAAAAAGATCCAAATAAAGTGGAGCTGGTCTCAACGCAGCAAACTCTGACTCCGCAGAATGTTGTTAGCAATGATGAATCAACCATGCCTAATTTTGCGGGTTTGACGATCAGAGAAGCGATGAAAAAAGCAAAGGCCGAATCAATAGAACTTAAAGTATCCGGTAATGGCTGGGCCGTGCGTCAATATCCACAAGCCCACACTCCGTTTGGGGAAGAACGAGTATGTAATGTTGTTTTTGAGTTGAACAATTGAGGTTTGAATGAATCTGAGCCGTTTAATTGAAGGATTAGACATAATCAATATTTCCAGAGACTCTCACCAGGATATCTCTTCTGTCTGTTATTCGGCGGATAAATGCGAAGCAGGTTCGCTGTTTGTTGCTGTTGCCGGTTTAAAACATGACGGGCATGATTTTATTATGGACGCGATAGCTCGTGGAGCGCGCGCCATTGTTCATGAAAAAGATTTCAATGTTCCTTCTGCCGTTACGGCAGTTAAGGTGGCCAACAGCCGGCGTTCTTTAGGTATTTTAGCCAAAAATTATTTTGGTAATCCTTCTGCCGAGTTGGTGCTTATTGCTGTCATGGGGACAAACGGTAAAACAACAATATCTTATCTTCTGGAATCCATACTTAAAGCGGCAGGTTTGATTTGCGGGGTTTTGGGCACGGTTAATTACCGTTACAATGATAAGATTTATCCGGCACCCAATACTACTCCCGAATCTTATGATTTGCAGAAAATCTTACGCGCGATGGCTGATGATCATGTCACTCATGCTGTTGCCGAAGTTTCATCTCATGCTGTTGATTTAAAGAGGATTGATGACTGTGACTTTGATTTAGGTGTTTTTACTAACCTTACCCGTGATCATCTCGATTATCACTTGACGATGGAAAATTATTTTCAGGCTAAGAAGCGATTTTTTGCTGAAGTATTACCTCAAAGCAAAAAGGTTCACCCGCAAAAAATGATTATTAATGCCGATGATCGGTGGGGCCAAAGAATCCTGAAAGAGGTGAATTTGCCGGCCGTAACTTACGGCATGGAAAGTGAAAGCTTAATCCAGGCTACAAACTATGAGTTAGCATTATCCGGAATAAAAGCACGGGTTAGTTTAGGCGAGGAAACTTTTTCTATAGAATCATCGCTTATAGGTAAATTCAATCTTTATAATATTCTGGCTGCTGCCGGCGCCGCTTCTGTCTTAAAAATTCCTCCTTCAACAATTAAAAAGGGAATAGAAAATTTATTTTGTGTTCCCGGTCGTCTGGAGAAAGTTGATTCATCATCGGGACTTAATATTTTTGTCGATTATGCTCATACGGATGATGCTTTGAGGCGTGTACTGCAAAATTTAACAGAGCTGAAGAAAAAACGCATTATCACGGTTTTCGGCTGCGGCGGGAACAGAGATCACGGCAAGAGACCACTTATGGGTGAAGCGGCCACAACATACAGTGATCTTACTATTGTAACTTCGGATAATCCCCGTCTGGAAGATCCGTTGTCTATTATTGCTGAGATAGAAACTGGAATTGATCAAAGCAGGATAAAGAAAATATTGCCCGGTAATTTACAATCGGAGAATGGTGCTCATCGCTACACAGTAATACCCGATCGGAGAAAGGCTATTGAAACCGCAATAAGCGCGGCACAAAAAGAAGATATTATTCTAATTGCAGGAAAAGGTCATGAAGATTATCAAATTTTGGGAACAGATAAAGTGCCATTTGATGATCGTGTTGTTGTTGCGCAAACTTTAAAACTTAAGGAGTCAAGTACAGTAAATTGATAAACAATGATTCGCCGAAATTTTCATTAGAGGATGTATTGAAAGCGACTGCCGGAGATTTAGTTGCCGGGGCTAAGGAGAAAATATTTTATGGAATTTCCACTGATTCTCGTTTGGTAAAAAAAGGAAATCTCTTTATCGCGTTAAAAGGCGAAAAATTTGACGGACATGTTTTCGTAAATGAAGCCGTGGAACAGGGCGCAGCCGGAATTATAGTGAATGACGCGAAAGTTAGTAAAGACCTGACAAATAAGAAGGTCACTGTGATTAAGGTTGCTGATACATTGGTTGCTTTGGGAGACCTTGCTCGTGAATGGAGGAAACGGTTCTTCATCCCTGTGATTGGATTAACAGGATCTTCCGGGAAAACAACAACTAAAGAAATGATAGCGGCGGTAATCGGCCGGAAGAAGAATATTCTAAAAACCGAAGGTAATTTAAACAATTTGATCGGATTGCCGCAGACGATATTTCGCCTTACTTCGGAACATGAGTTGGCGATTTTGGAAATGGGCACGAATACCCGGGGGGAAATAAGAAGGCTCACGCAAATTGCCTTACCGGATATCGGTTTGATCACTAACGTCGGTCCAGCGCATCTGGCCGGATTTGGTTCCATCGATGTTGTCAGAGAAGAAAAGGGAGATTTATTTCTTAATATGTCACCTTCGGGAACGGTCATAGTTAATATTGATGATAAAGCAGTTGCCCTTTGTGCTGAAAGATGGAATGGCAGAAAAATTACTTTCAGCATGAGTCCCAATGCCGATGTCACTGTCAACGATATAAAAATAAATGGCATCAAGGGAATGCATTTTAATCTTGTCATTGGTGGAAATACACAAAAAGTAGAAATGAAAATTGTTGGTCTTCATCATGTTCATAATGCCATGGCCGCGGCCGCTACGGCTTTTGCCGTTGGCACAGACATCAAAACGATAGCGGAAGGTCTGACGGAATTTCGTCCTTTTAGCGGACGTATGGAGATGATCAAATTGCGTAATGGCGCTTTTCTTCTGGATGATTCGTACAACGCCAATCCCGCTTCAGTGCGCGAAGCGCTAATGACGCTGAAAGATTTGAAAGCTCATCATAATGGTTACGTGTTTTTAGGCGACATGCTGGAGTTGGGAGTGGAATCCGATGAAATGCATCGTAAAATAGGGGTGCTGATAGCAACGATCGGCATCAATGCCCTTTTTCTTCAGGGTGATTTTCCCGCTGTTACTGCTGCCGGCGCGCTCGAAGGAGGCATGGCGTCAGAGAACATTTTCCTTTTGTCTGATAAAGAGAAGGGCATTGATTACTTAAGGGAACATTTAAAAAAAGGTGACTGGATTCTGGTGAAGGGGTCGCGCGGAATGAAGATGGAGAAAATTGTGGCTCAAATATGCGATGATTTTGGCAATGATAGAATTAATGGAAATAATAAAACGGTTCATTAATCGGGAGTGAATTAAAAAGTGATTTACCATTTGTTATATCCTTTACATAATACGTTTTCATTTTTTAACGTATTTCGTTATATCACTTTCCGCACTATTTTTGCGTCTATCACCGCGCTTTTGATTTGTCTGATCGTTGGTCCGTGGATGATTCGGAAACTCCAGGACATGCAAATTGGCCAGCAGATCAGAGAAGACGGGCCGCAAAGTCATTTGACCAAAAAAGGCACTCCCACTATGGGAGGAGTTTTAATTATCCTTGCTGTGGTAATTTCCACTCTGCTTTGGACGAATCTTTCCATTAATTATGTCTGGTTGGTATTGCTGGTGACAGGGGGGTATGGCTTAATTGGATTTATTGACGATTACAGCAAGCTTGCCGGTAAAAGTTCCAAAGGTATTCCCGGCAAGACAAGGCTGGTTGCGGAAATTATCATCGCCTTGTTCGTAAGTGCCATTCTTTATTTGAAACCCGATTTTAATTTGCAGGTAACAATTCCTTTTTTCAAAACTATATTACCTGACCTTGGTTGGGGCTATGTTCTGCTTTCCACATTTATCATTGTGGGCGCGGCGAATGCCGTAAATTTAACGGATGGTCTTGATGGACTGGCTATCGGTCCCGTAATTATTTGTTTTGCCACTTATATCCTTTTTGCCTACTTTGCCGGAAACGTGAAAGTCTCATCTTATTTGCGGGTTGTTCACATTTCCGGTGCCGGTGAATT
>DCVU01000189.1:0-12802 GCA_002327415.1 Smithella sp. UBA2180 | reverse complement strand
GGGTGGGCGGAACCGAAAGTAATTGTACGATTTTGGATCATTTCTATTTTATTGGCTTTAATGGCGATAAGCACATTGAAGTTACGTTAGAGGAAGCATGGATTTTACCGGTAAAAAAATAGTTGTCATCGGCATGGGAAAAACAGGAGTTGCCACGGCCAAGTTTTTGGGTAAACAAGGGGCGAGGGTGAGGGTTACCGATGAAAAACCGTTTGATCAATGGAACGGTGAATTCAAACAAATTGCCCGGGAAAAATGGCTGGAAATCGGTGACTATAATACCCGTATTTTAACCGGTGCTTGTTTTGTTGTTCCTTCTCCCGGAGTTCCGCCTGATAATACTTTATTAGTTGAGGCGCTAAAAAGGAATATACCTGTTATCAGCGAAATTGAGCTGGCTTACTGGGTTTTGAAAGTTCCGGTGATAGCCGTTACCGGCACTAACGGTAAGACAACGACAACGACACTGCTGGGCGAGATATTAAGATGCTCGGGAAAGAAAGTGTTTGTCGGGGGCAACATCGGCACTCCTTTGATTGAATATGCGGAGGGTCCACAGGAAGATGACTTTACAGTTGTTGAGATCAGCAGCTTCCAACTCCAGTGGATAAGAAAATTCCGGCCGTTTATTGCTATTCTTTTGAATATAACCTGTGATCATATCAATTACCATGGTTCTTTCGCGGAATACAGCCGCATCAAAAAAAGAGTATTTGCCAATCAAACAAAAGAGGATTTTGCGATTCTTAATGCCGCAGACCCCGAGCAGGAAGATCTAGACAGAATCATAGATGCGCATGTTATGAAGTTTAGTTCTAAAAGATTGCTGAAAAAAGGAATATTTATTAAGAACAATAATATCGTTCTGAGAATGTCCGGAGCGAAGGAAGAGCAATATCCTCTCAGCATTATTAATCTTCCCGGTTTGCATAATGTGGAAAACGTGATGGCTGCGATAATGGCGGCACGTTTCTGCGGGTGCAGTCAGAAAAACATTATTGAGGCTGTTGCCGCCTTCCGCGGATTGCCGCATCGAATCGAATTTGCAGGTGAGAAGAATTCGATCAAATTTTACGATGATTCCAAGGGAACAAATGTCGGATCCGTTGTGCGGGCGCTGGAAACATTTGCCCAGCCCGTAATTCTTCTTTTGGGCGGTCGCGATAAGGACGGTGATTTTGAAACCTTAAACCCGATGCTGGCGGCGAAAGCTAAAAAAGTGATTTTGTTTGGCGAAGCGCGCGATCGTATCGCGTCTTTGATTGGTAAGGATATCCAGACGTTAAGAAAAACAAAATTAAAGGAAGCTATCGAAAGTGCTTATAAAAGTGCACAGCCCGGCGATGTCATTTTACTCTCACCGGGTTGTGCCAGCTTTGATGAATTTGCCAATTATAAAGAACGGGGCAATTTTTTTAAGGATGTAGTGGGGAATCTTTAAATGGATGCTGTGGTTAGAAATGAAGATAAATTGCCGGACATTATTTTACTTTTGGTTACTTTAATTTTGGTGACTGTGGGCACGGCGATGATTTATTCGTCCAGTTCCATTATTGCGCTGGAAAAATTTAAGGACGGTCAATATTTTTTAAAAAAACAACTGTTTTTTGTTTTTGTGGGCATGACTTCCATGATTATTATGACCAAAATTTCTTATACGCAATTAAGAAAATGGGCTTATCCTGGAATGTTATTATCTTTTGTATTACTGTCGATGCTGCTGATACCGCATTTGGGAATGAAGCGCGGAGGGGCGACGCGCTGGTTGAATTTGTTCGGCTTTTCCTTTCAGGTAACCGAGATGGTTAAAATTACGATAGTGATTTTTCTGGCACACTTACTAACCAGAAAGTCACATCAACTGAAGGATTTCAGCAGGGGCGTTCTGATTCCTTTAGCAGTTACCTCAATTGCTATTTTGTTGATTTTACTGGAACCGGATTTTGGTACGGCCGTGATTATTGCCGCGATTTTACTCTTAATGCTGTGTATAGCGGGGGCGCAGATAAAGCATCTGTCATGTTTGGTGGCGGCTTTTATTCCGGTCGGAGTAGCATTGATTTTGTATAAGGGATACAGGTTGACGCGTTTGACTGCTTTTTTGGATCCATGGAAAGATGCCGATAATACCGGTTTTCAAATTATCCAATCGTTGCTTTCTTTTGGTTCCGGTGGAACCTTCGGCGTGGGAATCGGAGACGGCATGCAAAAATTATTTTATCTGCCCGAGCCGCATACTGATTTTATTCTTTCCATCATTGCCGAGGAAAGCGGCTTTATCGGAGTGGCTATTGTAATAGTCATGTTTGCTATTTTTGCTTATCGCGGCTTTATGATTGCGTTGAAGGCACCTGATCTTTTCGGGACGTTGCTGGCTGCCGGATTGACCATGGTAATTGCGTTGGAGGCATTCATCAATATTGCCGGTGTAATGGGACTTATACCACTGAAGGGTTTGGTACTGCCTTTTTTGAGTTATGGCGGGACTGCATTTATCATGACCATGACGGCGGTTGGTATTTTATTGAATATTTCTACTCAAACATAATTGAATTGAATATCGAGAGAAGTTTGTTGTGGAAAGAACGATGAAAATATTTTAATTTTATCCGGAGTGAAAATGCGCGTTGTAATTGCGGGAGGAGGAACAGGCGGGCACTTGTTTCCCGGAATTGCCATCGCAGAGGAATTCTTAAAAAGAGATGATCAAACGAGAGTTATTTTTATTGGAACGCAGAGGGGCATTGAAAGCAAACTGCTTGGCGGGCTTGGTTATGAGCTCAGGGAAATTGATATTGAAGGAGTTAAAGGACGGGGGATTAAGGCATTGATGAAAGTCGTCTATCAAATTCCAAAAAGCTTATGGCAATCAAGGAGCATTCTGAAACAGTTTCGCCCTGACATTGTCGTGGGTGTGGGTGGTTACGCTTCTGGGCCGGCAGTGTTGGCTGCTCACTTTATGAGGATACTTACAGCCATTGCGGAACAAAACGCTATTCCCGGTGTAACTAACAGAATACTGGGTAATTTTGTGGATAAAATATTCGTGACATACGCACAAACCCGATCATGCTTTCCGCAGGGAAAAGTGATTTTAAGCGGCAATCCCGTAAGGGCTTCGTTGGTTGCTGACCGCAGTAAAGCAAAAGAGAAAAAAGATTATTGGCAGCTGCTTATTTTTGGCGGATCGCAGGGAGCGGAGGCAATCAACAAATGCGTCATTGATATGCTGCCGCAATTACAGGGCATGAAAGATAAGGTGCGAGTCCTGCATCAAACCGGTTCACGGCAATTGGAAGAGGTAAAAAAAGCATATGAACAATCCGGCATACAGGCGGAAGCAACCCCTTTTATTATTGGCATGGCCCAAGCATACGCTGATGCTGATTTAATTATTTGTCGCGCCGGGGCTACATCGCTTGCGGAGATTACCGCGGCGGGCAAGGCCGCGATTTTAATTCCGTACCCTTGGGCGGCAAACGACCATCAATTAAAAAATGCACAAGCTCTGGCAACTGAGGATGCCGCTTT
Source organism: Smithella sp. UBA2180 (assembly GCA_002327415.1). Taxonomy (GTDB): domain Bacteria; phylum Desulfobacterota; class Syntrophia; order Syntrophales; family Smithellaceae; genus Smithella. Next base: position 9,271 of record DCVU01000189.1, on the reverse strand, counting down.
AATGATTCCGGAGCGGGAACTTAATGGCAGAAAGTTATTTGGTGCGATTGATAGTTTATTGCGGGATGAACAAAAGCTGAGGCAGATGGAAAAAAATTCTTTAAGGATGAGTAAAGTTGACGCGGCGGCAACCATAGTCGGCAACTGTATTAAATTAATAGCTGAGAAAAATTAGGCTTATGCAGTTCATAAAGATAAAAAGAGAATGGCAGGATAAATGAGAGTTGATAAAAAAAACAGCTTAATGCAGCGCAAAGTAAAATGCATTCATTTTGTCGGGATTGGAGGCATCGGGATGAGCGGGATTGCCGAAGTTCTGGTTAATCTCGGTTACCATATCAGCGGCTCCGACGTTCAACATTCGGAAACAACGGTGCGATTACAGAAGATTGGCGCGCAGGTAGTCATAGGACATGCGGCGGATAATATTGGCAATGCTGATGTGGTTGTAACTTCCACGGCAGTAAAGGCAAACAATCCTGAAGTTATAGAGGCGCACAGGAAAAATATTCCGGTAATTCCGCGGGCGGAAATGCTGGCGGAACTTCTCAAAATGAAATTTTCTGTCGCTGTTTCCGGCAGCCACGGCAAAACTACGACCACATCCATGATTTCGACGATCCTTGCGCAGGGCGGTTTAGATCCGACGATGGTCATCGGAGGAAAACTGGCAAGCATCGGCAGTAATGCCCGATTAGGCGATGGTGAAATCATTGTGGCGGAAGCGGATGAAAGCGACGGCTCATTTTTAAAATTGTCGCCTACAATTGCCGTTATTACAAATATCGACCGCGAGCATCTGGATTTTTATCCGGGCATTGCCGAAATCAAAGAGGCCTTTCTTAAGTTTGCCAATATAGTTCCTTTTTACGGCTGCACGGTTATTTGCAGCGACAATATCCACGCGCGGGAAATTATTCCGTTGATTAAACGCAGGATGATAACTTACGGCATTGAGTCTCCGGCAGACTGCAGCGCCCGGGAAATAAAGTTTCTAAAAAGAAAAACCACTTACACTCTCGTTTATAAAGGAACGAATTTAGGCAAGGTTGAGCTAACCGTTCCCGGTATGTTCAATGTCTATAATTCTCTGGCGGCAGTAGCGGTAGCACGCGAGCTGAACTTGGATTTTGCAACAATCAAGGATGGTTTGCAAAGCTTTTCCGGAGTGCAGCGCCGCCTGGAAATTAAAGGAAGGGTGGGCAATATCACTGTGGTTGATGATTATGGCCATCATCCGACGGAAATCAAAGAAACATTGGCTGCTATGCGGCAAATATGGAAAGACAGACTGATTGTGGTTTTCCAGCCGCACAGATTTACCCGAACAAAGGCGCTCTTTGATGAATTTACTAAAGCTTTCCGGAATGTCGACATATTGATTATAAATGACATATATCCGGCCAGTGAGGAGCCTATTGCCGGAATTAATTCCGCCGCACTTTGCGAGGCTATCAGACAAACCGGGCAACCAACACACGTGAAATATATTGCCCAGGCGGAAGGCACTGTAAAATACCTCTTAAAGACGGTAAAAGCGAAGGATACTATCGTAACTCTGGGAGCGGGCAGTATTTACAAAATTGGCGAAATTTTTTTAAAACAACTGAAGTCAAGGAAAATAAAAAAGTAATGGCCAGCAAAAATGAAATTAAGAAAACGCTGGAAAATGTAATTGCAGGGAAAATATTGTATGATGAGCCGATGTCGCATCATACGTCGCTTGCTGTTGGTGGAAAAGCCGGCGCTCTCGTGTTTATAAAAAGTGAAGATCAACTGATTGCGGTTGTCAAAAGACTCAAAGAAAAGAAAATAAACTTTTTGCCGGTAGGAAATCTGACGAATATCATTGTGCGGGATGGCGGATACCGGGGAGCAATATTGTTGATGACGGGGATGAAAAAAATCAGTTACGAATATACGCCGGGAAGGGATTATCTTATTTCTGCTCAGGCCGGTGCGGCACTGGTAAAGGTTGTCAGCCTGTCAGTGTCGGACGCGCTAACCGGGCTTGAATTTTGCGCCGGTATTCCCGGTACTGTCGGCGGCGCTGTTTGTATGAATGCCGGAGCTTACGGGAAAGAAATGAAAGATGTCATAAACGCAATATTTTTGCTGGATGCTGAAGGTGAAATAAAGACAATGAACAGAGAAGCAATATCTTTCAGCTACCGCAAGACATTGTTGCCTCCCGACACAATAATACTGGGCGCTCAATTTAAGCTGAAAAAAGGTGAGCGTACAAAAATTAAGAAAAAAATAAATGAAATTCTGCAATGGCGGCAGAAAAAACATCCTTTGGAATTTCCTAATGCCGGTTCCATTTTTAAGAATTTGCCCATGCAAATAGCCGGCAAACTTATTGAAGACATGGGTATGAAAGGAATGAGTGTCGGAGGCGCGCAAATATCACCCAAGCACGCCAATTTTATAGTTAACAGGGGTAGTGCCACGGCTTCTGATGTTTTAGAACTGATTGCGCTTATTCAATCCAAAGCCGAAAAAGAGAAGGGTGTAAAGTTGGAAACAGAAGTTGTGATTGTTGGAGAGGATTAATTTGAAAAAATCGGGCCTGAAAGCGAAAAAAAACCGTGTGCGTCGGCGGCTTGCCGGAATGTCGGGGGATTTTTTTGCAGCGGCCGGCTTACTGCTTACCGTCGCGGTTCTGACCACTTTCTTTATTTATGCTTACAATCTGCTTATAAGCAGGTCGTATTTTGAAATAAAAGAAATTTCCGTGCGCGGGTTAAAGGAACTAACGGAAAAAGATGTCCTGGTGTTAGCGGATATAAAGCCTGCGCAAAATCTATTAGCAATAAATACTGACGCTGTCATACAAAGGGTTACTGCGAATCAGTGGGTAAAAAATGTTTATATTGGCAGGGAACTGCCCGACAAGCTTGTTCTGGAAGTGCAGGAAAGAAATCCATTGGCTCTAGTCAAGCAGGCCAGTGATTTTTATCTGATGGATGGGGAAGGTTTTGTATTTAAAAAACTGGGTAAAGGCGATGAAGTAGATCTTCCGATATTTACGGGAATCACACAGAAGGACAGAACTAAATCCCCGCTTTTTTTAAGCACGCTTAAATTATTGAAGACTGTATCCGGTTCCAGCCAGTATACTTATTTGGGTACAATTTCCGAGATTCATATTGATGAGGTATTCGGATTGTCTTTAATTTCCGATGCAGGCCTTTATTTAAAGCTGGGCAAAGGTGATTTCGAAAAAAAACTGGGACAATTAACTCTGATTATGGCTGACATGGAAAAAAGAGGAATGAAAAACGGCTATTTATGCATTGATTTGTCTGATGAGTCAAAAGTTACAGTACAACGCAAGAATGCTCCTGGTCGTATAGAACAAAGCATTAAAGGCCAGCAGTATCTGATATAAAACGAAAAGTTTGCGGGTAGGCTGGTAAAATTAAAAATGAGGTGAAAGTGCTGATGGGAAAAAGAAGCAATGTCATAGTCGGGCTTGACATCGGAACGACAAAAACCACGGCTGTCGTCGGGGAGGTTACCGAAACCGGTATTAATATAATTGGCGTCGGGACATCTCTGGCCAAAGAAATAAGAAAAGGAACAGTTGTCAATATCGACAGCATGGTGGAATCAATAAAAACGGCGTTGGAGGAAGCAGAACATATGTCCGGATGCCGCATCAATTCTGTTTATGTCGGAATTTCCGGCAGCCATGTTAAAGGACAAAATTCGTTGAGTATCGTCTCCATAAAAGGCAGAGAAGTGAGTGAAAACGATGTACAAAGAGCGATCGAAGCTGCCAAAGCCATTGCCATTCCCGTAGGCAGGGAAATCATGCACATTCTTCCCCAGAGTTATGTAATTGACGGCCAAGAGGGAATCAAGGATCCTATCGGAATGTCCGGTGTCCGGCTGGAAGCTAAAGTGCACATTGTTACCGGAGCCACTTCCGCTATTCAGGACATTATAAAATCCGTCAACCGTGTGGGTTTGGATATTGATGATGTCGTTTTGGAACAATTGGCCGCCGGTGAGGCAGTGTTAAGCTCTGATGAGAAAGATTTAGGAGTAGTTCTGCTTGATATTGGCGGAGCCAATACTTCAGTTACAATTTTTTCTGAAGGCAGCATCAAACATACGGCGATATTACCGGTTGGCGGCAACTATCTTACGTCGGATATTTCAACAGGGTTACGGACACCATTGGGCGATGCGGAAAAAATTAAACTTAAATACGGATGTGCTTTGACTTCCATGATTCCCAAGGATGAAACAATCAACGTGCCCAGTCTGGGCGGCAGGGAAGACCGCGAAGTGTCGCGTCAGATACTGGGGCGAATAATCGAACCGAGAATGGAAGAAATTTTAAATCTTGCTTACAAGGAAGTTGTCCGTTTCGGGTTCGAAGATTTACTGGCAGCCGGAGTTGTTTTGACCGGCGGAACGTCGCTTTTGTACGGTATCACTGAACTTGCTGAACAAATTTTTGATATGCCGGCTCGCAAAGGTATTCCCATTGGTATTGGAGGCCTTTCCGATATTGTGAATTCACCGGCGCATGCTATAGGTGTCGGTTTAATTATATATGGGAATAGTCAATTAGATGGTGATTCCATATACAGAAATACGACGAATGTTTTTGGTAAAATGATAAGAACTGTAAAAAAAATGTTTTCAGAATTTTTTTGAAAGGAAGGAGAGAACATGTTTGAATTAACGGAGATATGTAGTGAGAATTTGGCGAAAATAAAGGTGATTGGCGTAGGCGGTGGCGGCGGGAACGCTGTCAATACAATGATTGCGTCGTCTCTGGGAGGCGTCGATTTCATTAACGCCAATACGGATTCGCAGGCGCTCGGCGTATCCAATGCGCCAATTAAAATTCAAATTGGTACGCAAATAACAAAAGGTCTGGGGGCCGGTTCCAATCCTGAAATCGGCAAACAATCGGCTTTGGAATCCCGCGATGAAATCCGGCCGTTCCTGGAAGGTGCGGACATGATCTTCATTACTGCGGGAATGGGCGGAGGAACGGGAACAGGCGCGGCTCCCGTTATCGCGGAAATTGCCCGCGAATGCAGCATTCTGACTATTGCTGTAGTGACCAAGCCTTTTCAGTTTGAAGGTAAAAAACGTAATATTCAGGCTGAAGAAGGTATCGCTCAATTGCGGGATATAGTAGATACGCTCATAGTTGTTCCTAATCAACGCCTTTTGAGCTTGGGTGGCCGCAATTTGTCGCTTTTGGAAGCTTTCAAAAAAGCGGACGATATCCTTTATCAGGCGGTCAAAGGTATATCGGATCTGATTCTGGTCCCGGGACTGATTAATCTTGATTTTGCCGATGTGAAGAGCGTCATGAGCAATATGGGTATAGCCATTATGGGTACCGGCATGGCCAGCGGCGAAAACCGGGCGGTAGAAGCGGCGCAGAGAGCGATTTCATCTCCTCTTCTGGAAGACAACACTATCCAGGGCGCGCGTGGAATTCTGCTCAACATCACCGGTGGACCGGATATGAGTCTTTATGAAGTTAATGAAGCCTCATCGCTGATTCAAGAGGAAGCGGATGAAGAAGCTAATATTATTTTCGGAACGGTAATTGATCAGAATATGCATGATGAAATTCGCATCACGGTCATTGCCACGGGTTTTGATAATATATCAAAGAAAAAGGAATCACTGGGAAATGTTACACATCTTGGCGGTTACAGGCGTGATGATTTAGCGACGCCAGCTTTCATACGCCGGGGGAAAACACAAAATAATTTGAATTTTACGAATATGAACATTAACGATGAAACCGACAATATGAGCGATATACAGATTCCGACGTTTTTACGCCGTCAGGCCGACTAAACAGATAGCAGGATATAGGCCATGATAAAACCATGGATTGGAAACTGAAAAAAAAATATGCCGCCGTTCTGGAGAGTGAGACTGGATATGTAAAAAAAGTTTGGGGGACATACAATACGGTTTGTCTGGCTTATCCCAATCATTACCGGACAGGCATGGCGAACCTGGGTTTCCAAACTGTTTATAAAATTTTTAATGAGCACTCCTCCTCCTTCCTTTGTGAGAGAGTATTTCTGCCTGCTTCCGGGAACGACGCCAAATTCGTTTCCGGAGCGGCAGAAATCGTTAGTCTGGAGAGCCAAAAGTCAATTGCCGAATTTGACATTTTGGCTTTTTCTTTATCCTTCGAAAACGATTATCCCCATGTTTTAGAGATGTTGACACTGGCTGGCATCCCTCTTTTAGCTAAAGAACGACCGGATAATTATCCGCTGGTTATCGGCGGTGGCATTGCTCTTACGCTTAACCCCGAGCCGTTGGCCGATTTTTTTGATTTATTCATTCTGGGTGAAGCCGAAGAAACATTGCCGCAATTTTGCCGTTCTTTTGAAGAAGCGCGCCGCATCGGTTATGATCGCCGGAAACTGCTGAAAGATTTGCAAAAGAAAATAAGCAATATTTATGTTCCGGGACTCTACGAAGTAAAGTATTCCGCGGAGAGCAGGATTGGGTCAATTGTGCCGATAGATGCGGGATTACCGGAGAAAATCAAAATCAGGCACATAAAAGATATCAACGCTTTTAGTACGGAAGAAGTCATTAGCGCGCCTCAGACGGAAATGGAAGACATGTTTCTGGTGGAAGTAAACAGAGGCTGTGCCCGAAGCTGCCGCTTTTGCGCGTCCAGCTTTGCTTATCGTCCGGCGCGTTTTCGCAGTAAGACGGAAATTATTGCCGCAATTGATCGCGGTTTAAAAAGAAAAAAGAAGATCGGCCTGGTCGGAACGGCTGTTTCCGATCATCCTGATCTCGTCCATATTTGTGAATACATCATCGCGCAAAAAGCGCAAGCGGGCATAGGCTCCCTGCGAATTGACCAAATCGATGAAAAGATAGTTGACCTCATCAAATTAAGTGGCATAGAGACGGTCGCGCTCGCGCCGGAAGCGGGCAGTCAGAAAATGCGTGACCTTTTACGCAAAGACATAACTGAAGCAGATATAATCCGTGCCGCGGAAATACTTGTTGAGAAAGAAATTCCCAATCTGCGGCTTTATTTTATGGTTGGCATTCCTAATGAGGACCAACAGGATATTGATGCCATCATTGAACTTACCAGAAAAATTCAGCATCACGCTCTGCAACATTCTCAGGGCAAAAATAAGTTCCGTCGCATTACACTGAGCATCAATCAATTTATCCCCAAGCCGGCAACTCCCTTGCAGTGGTGCGCTCTTGCCGACGTCAATGTCGTAGGTAAAAAAATTAAAAAGATCGAGAATGCTTTTAGTCGAGAGAAGCAGATCAAGGTTATTCACGATGTCCCGAAGTGGAACTATGTTCAGGCCCTGCTTTCTCTGGGTGATCGCCGGGTAGGAGAAATACTGCTGGCTGTAAATCGTCTTGAGGGAAACTGGTCGCAGGCGTTGAAAGAAGTAAATATCAATCCCGACTTCTACGTTTACCGCCAAAAGCAATTTGATGAAATTCTGCCCTGGGATATCATTGATTTGGGCATTTCTAAAAAAGCGCTGATTAGTGAGTGTCGGAAAGCGCTGGAAGAAACCTGATTTCAATCCCAACTCAAAGCGCTATCTTTGTTGGCACAGCCTGCCCGGCGTATGCCTGGGTCGTCAGCTTCCTCAACGTATAACCTGAAGGTCACGCGTGTAAAATACGCCTCGTCACCTCCTCCTTGCCCCGCTGAAGCGGGACAGTTCAACTAACGAATTACAGTTTACTGCGTTACTGTAATTCGAGTTTCACTGCCGCCTCGTTATCCTATGAAATCGAAATGGTATTAATTCCAAATCAAAGCGCAAACGAAAAGCTGAGCCGGGGCGTAGCAATCGGCTGTATTGCTTGGTTAAACTAAAATATTATTTTACTTTCTTCAAGCCATGGATACGAATTAATAACCGCTTGAATAATTGATTTTACTTGTTTCAATGTCGATTCAGAAATTTCAATTTCGTATTGCTTTCCATCTTCGCCGGTGAAGACACAACGCCGTTCGATAAAACAACCTAATGCTACAATGTGTGTCTTAAGTGGTTGTTGTTTTCGTGTCTTACCTCGACCGCGATCTTCAATATGTATTGCTGAGTCACGCATATGCTTAAGATGACCAAATAATTTCTGGTATTCCTCATGCAAATGCTTAACTTTTTCTGGTGCACTATAATTTGTAACTAGACGGCACATAAGTTTCTCTATGCCGTCTAAGGCGAATATAAAAGCTTTGGCATAGACAGCATTTAAACAACGTTCATATGGCGTTTCTTTGTGTGTTTCCGTTCTTTCCAAATATTCACGGATATTCTCAGAGGTAAGCGGTCTTAATAAAGCACATGAAGAAACCGCTTCAATAAATAAGTCTTGAATCATTTGTAAAACATGAGCTATCTGAAATGCTTGATTGCGATCTTCGCCCTCCAGCCAATGCCCTGGAAACGTAAGATCAAATATTCTAAGACTGTCAAAATTAAATTTATCCATCTTGTTTAACAGCGGAGCTAAGCGGTGGCGCGGGTTGCTGGGACGCGAAGCGTCACGTGCAACACGTGACAACCGCTTCAGCGACAGGTTGCGCCGCGCGAATCAGCAAGCAGGCAACTATTAAGCGAGAGCCCGGGACCTCCATGCTACGACTTATATTATCCGCAACCTGTTGATGAAGCTGTAGCTTAGCTCCGCTGTTGCCGTCGCGCGCAGCGCGGCGGCAACGCAAAGCTAAGCCGGAGCTGCCCAAGGGGCAGCGATCGGCTTGAGCGATTTGTTAAGTGCTCAGTTAATCTAAGAGTATTACACGACTACTCATTCTTCTTTGAGTAATTCATCCAATAAATCCTTCAACGCTGCTTTATCTATTCCCGCCCATAGCGACAATATCTCGATAAAATATAATCTTAGATGTTTGCGTTCTTTAACTATATTCAATGTTGCATTTTTGTGTCTAACAAAAAGCATGATTATTAAATATACCCAAGAATTTAAATCAATTTCTGGCTTATTATCATGCAGAATATCAATAATTCTCCTTATATGTGCAGTTGTGACATTTGATATGTATTCTTTATATTCAGGGTATTCACCAACATATTCGTTTAACGCATCAAGAGTTTCCGCATAGAATTTAATGCCAGAGCCACTTACAACTTTTTTTTCAGCAGCATTTAAATTGTTTAAAGCTTCTTTTATTTCTTGGGGGAAATCAGATTTCATAAGAGGCTCCTTTATTTATAAGTTGTTTATCCCACACTTAACA
>DCVU01000074.1 GCA_002327415.1 Smithella sp. UBA2180 | reverse complement strand
TCCAGCGTCAGTACAGGCATTAAAGGCTTGGATAAAACTATTAACTATCTGCAAATGGGCGATAATGTTGTTTTTCAAGTTGAAAATATTGAAGACTATAAAAAATTTGTAAATCCTTATGTAAACACAGCCCTGGAAAAAGGGCGGCGCGTTGTTTATATGCGTTTTGCCCAACATCCGCTGCTCTTAAAATCAACAGACAAAATATTTTTATATGAACTTAACGCCAATACCGGTTTTGAATCTTTCTCTACGCAGGTTCATAATATCATCAAGAAAGAAGGACGCGATGTTTTCTATGTGTTTGATTGCCTCTCCGATCTGCTTTTGGCTTGGGCGACTGACCTGATGATCGGCAACTTCTTTGTGATTACTTGTCCATATCTTTATGATTTAAATACAGTCGCTTACTTTTCCATCCTGCGCAACAGTCATTCTTTTAAGACAATCGCCCGGATAAGGGAAACGACGCAGGTACTGCTTGATGTATACAGCTTTCAGGATAAGCTGTACGTTCATCCGCTCAAGGCCTGGCAGCGCTATTCGCCGACGATGTTTCTTCCGCACATGATGGATAAAGAAGAATTTGTTCCAATCATGAATAGCGCCGACGCTTCAAACTTGTTTTACTATCTGACTCAAACTGCCACCAGCACCGCGGAGAGAAATCTGGATTATTGGGATCGCGTATTCATGCAGGCAAAAGATGTTTTCGATAAAAAGCAGGATGCCGCCCAGAAAAATAAAATGATCGAGCAGCTTTCTTCTATATTAATAGGTCGAGAAAAAAGAATCCTTGGCCTAGTCAAGAAATTTTTTACATTGGAGGATCTGATCGAAATTAAAGAACGGCTGATTGGAACAGGATTTATAGGTGGTAAGTCCGCAGGCATGCTTTTGGCTCGCAACATTTTGCGAAAAGATACTACAACAAATTGGTCTGAACATCTGGAATTACATGATTCGTTTTATATCGGCTCCGATATTTTTTATTCGTACATAGTTCAAAACGGCTGGTGGAATGATTTCATGGCTCATAAAACCAGGGAAAGCTATTTTGAAAGCGCCGTGGAATTAAAGAAAAAAATGCTCAAAGGCAAGTTCCCGGAAGAAGTTCAGGAGCGTTTTCAATTAATGCTCGAATACTTCGGTCAATCACCTATTATTGTACGCTCCAGTAGTCTTTTGGAAGATTCTTTTGGTAATGCCTTTGCCGGTAAATACGAAAGTTATTTTTGCGCCAATCAGGGGTCACCGGAGGAGCGTTATGAAAAATTTGAGGAAGTAGTCCGGAAAATATTCGCAAGTACCATGAATGTGGACGCCCTCACTTATCGTCAACAGCGCGGCTTGGATCAGCAAGACGAGCAGATGGCGCTTTTGGTACAGCGGGTTTCCGGCTCTTACCGAAAAAAATATTATTTCCCTGAATTGGCTGGTGTAGGCTTGTCTTATAATACCTTTGTCTGGCAGAAAGGAATGGATCCGAAGGCAGGAATGCTACGGCTGGTATTTGGACTGGGGACAAGAGCTGTAAATCGGGTCGAAAATGATTATCCCCGCATTGTCGCTCTGGATGCGCCGCTGATCAAACCCTACGCAAAGCCAGAGGACGCCGGTCGTTTTTCACAACATGGAGTTGATGTCCTGAATCTGGAGGAAAATCGTTTTCAGTCATTATCTATGGCCGAGGTGCTCAAAGATGATTTGGGAGAACATATCAACCTTATAGGCACTCGCGACATTGATGCCATGGAGAGGATGAAAACCACCGGCAAAGACACAGAAGTATGGATACTCACCTTTGATGAGTTGCTTTCGAAAACAATATTTACAGATTTGATGTCCAAAATGCTTAAAAAATTAGAAAAGATATACAATTATCCGGTTGATATTGAATTTACGGCAAATTTTAATGCTGAGGGGAATATTCAAATTAACCTTCTTCAATGCAGGCCGTTTCAAACCAGAGGCCACTATCGACGAGTTGAAATTCCTGAAAAAATTGACGAGAAAAAAATATTTCTACGACAGCAAGGGAACTTCATGGGCGGCGGCGTTCACGAAAATATTTCCAGAATCGTTTATATCGATCCTCAGAAATACACAAAGCTGCCGCTTTCGGATAAATACAATATTGCCCGATTAGTGGGGAAAATAAATAAGACCATTAAAAAGCGCGATGAAATGCCGACGATTCTTTTCGGGCCGGGACGCTGGGGAACAACAACACCGGCCATGGGTGTACCTACCACTTTTTCTGAAATAAACAATATCGCCGCGATAGCGGAGATAGCTTACAAAGAAGGAAGTTTGATACCGGAATTATCCTTTGGGACACATTTCTTTCAAGACCTTGTGGAAATGGATATATTTTATATGGCAATTTATCCGGACAATGAAAATGTGATTTTCAACACAAAATGGATGCAGGAAATGCCCAATTTACTGGAAGATATTGTACCAGAAGATCGAAAATATGCCGAGGTAGTTCGTGTCTATGATGTCAAAGGAAAGGATATGAGATTCATTTCTGATGTAGTAACGCAGGAAATGATCTGTTTTTTCAAGTAGAAAATCTAATCAATTTCATCGCTGTCTTTATTGTTTTTACGGAAAAGCTTAGGATTGATCCCCAGTTTGGTAATTTTGTATTGAATGATGCGCTTTGTTGTCCCAAGCATTTTCGCGGCTTTGGTTTGATTTCCTCCTGTAGCTTCCAGGGTATCAATAATCAAAGATCTTTCCTGAGCTTCCACAGCAGAAGACAATTTGCCGTGATCTTTCTTTTCCGTTTTCGTTTCGTTTACATGCAAAGATGGCGGAAGATGGGCAACATCGATCGTATCGGTCTTGGATAATAATACAGCTCTTTCAATGCAGTTTTCCAGTTCGCGCACATTACCCGGCCATTTATGGGACAAGAATACTTCTATTGCCGCGGTGGAGATTCTTTTAACATTTTTGCCCATTTCCTTGCTGTATTTCAAAATAAAATGATCAGCCAAGAGTATAATATCGCTGCCTCTTTCCCGCAAAGACGGTAAATATACAGGGAAAACATTCAAACGATAAAACAAATCGGCGCGAAAACGTTCCCCTATAATGTCCTGTTCCAAATTTCTGTTGGTTGCCGCGATAATGCGCACATTAACATTAATGATCCTGGAAGAGCCCAGCGGCTGAAATCTTTTTTCCTGCAAAACGCGCAAAAGCTTTACTTGAGCGGCCGCGGAAAGTTCTCCCACTTCATCCAGGAAAATCGTGCCGCCGTTTGCTTCCTCAAATCTACCGCGGCGTTGCTGCAGTGCACCGGTAAAGGCTCCTCTTTCATGACCGAACAACTCGCTTTCAATCAAAGTATCAGGGATTGCCGCACAATTAACCTGCACCATTGGCCCTTTGTGCCGGGGAGAGTTCATGTGGATCGCCCTGGCGATCAACTCCTTGCCGGTTCCTGTTTCACCGGTGATTAAAACTGTAGTATTGGAATCGGCTACTTGGGCAACTAAACCGAATACTTCCTGCATTGGTTTAGAATGGCCTATAATATCTACCGAAGGCGCCCTTTCGCTGCCGACAATTTTTCTCAGCCGTTTGTTTTCCTCTTCCAAAGCTCTGATATGCACGAATTTGGCCATTAATTCCGCAACCGATGAAAGCATCGCCAGTTCCTTATCCAGACTTTCCACTTCGTGCGCGACTTTATCGGCAGATAAAACACCCACAACATGGTCATCATACATAATGGGAACACAAAGAAAAGCCAGCTCTGATCTGTTTAAGTGACGCCGGGCACCGGTCCGGTCTAAAAAATGAGCGGCATGACCCAGATTCGCCACAGCCATCGGACGCCCGGACTGGGCAACTTCGCCGGTAATGCCCTCTCCTGGTTTATATGTCACATCCATTCCTTCAATATTTACATCGTGGGCAATATCCAGCCAGACTTCATTTTTATCGTGGTCAAAAAGAGAGATCATCCCCCGCTGCATTCCCAGACGTGAACTCATTTCATGCAGAACCTGCTCCAGCTCATCACGCAAATCCGTAGGTTGGGCTAAAATTTTAGCTATTGCATGCAGAGCGGCCAGTTCTTCATAGCTATGAATACTCAATTTGTGATCTTTCTCCAAAAAATTCTTTTTTGTACTTTTGTTCATGGCAGGTTCAGATAACCTTGAAAGTATTTTGTAACAAAATTGTACCAATAGCAATCTTTTTTTAGCTTCTGAAGATAAAATAGCAAATAATGAGCCAATTATGAATTTTTTAATAATTATGCCCAAAAATCGTCAGTTCTCAAATTATCTGAACCCGCGGCCGGCGGTTTGTACCTCGTTTCAGTCGGAGGATCTACTTATGTTTTGACAAAATAATAAAAGTTAGTTGAAAAATTTTAATAATCTCTTTAGAAAGGCTATACCTATTGGAAAGGAATTCAGATGATTTCAAAGAGAGCTGAATCATTTACATCTTTCATTGTCATGGATATCATGGCAAAAACCGAGGAATTGGAGCGCCAAGGTGAACACGTTATCCATCTGGAAGTAGGCGAACCCGATTTCCCCACGCCAAAAGTTATCACAAAGGCAACAACCGACGCTCTGCGCAACAACAAAACTCGCTACACTCACGCTCTTGGTCTTTTGGAATTAAGACAAGCCATTTGCGATTTTTATCTTAAAGAATACGGTGTTAGTATTACGCCCGATCAGGTATTGGTCTCTACCGGAACTTCACCCGCACTGCTTTTCGCCATGTTTGCTATTTTAGATCACGGCGATGAAGTAATCATCTCCAATCCGCGCTACCCCTGCTATCAAAATTTTATTCTCGCGGCAGGGGGCAAGGTCAAAGAGGTCAGAACCTATCCGGAAGATGGATTTCAGTACAGGCCGAAAGATATAAAAAAGAAATTATCAGCGCGGACAAAGGCGATTTTGATTAATTCGCCTTCCAATCCCACCGGTATTGTCATGTCGGAGGAACAATTGCAGAGTATCGCGCAATTCGACAAGCAGTATATTATTTCCGATGAGATTTATCACGGTCTCGTCTACAAAGACCGCGCTCACTCTATTTTGGAATTTACAGACAAAGCGTTTGTCATCAATGGCTTTTCCAAATTATACGCGATGACCGGCTGGCGTCTGGGTTACTGCATTTTCCCCAAAGAGTTTTCGAAAGTAATGCAGCGTATTCATCAGAATTTTATGATTTCCGCCAACGGCTTTATTCAATGGGCAGGCATTGCCGCCTTGACCAAAGCGCAAAAAGACGTTGCGAAAATGGTAAAAATTTATGATGAACGCCGCAAATACATGCTGGCGCGTTTGGCTGATATGGGGTTTGTCATTCATGTTGAGCCGACAGGCGCGTTTTATGTTTTTGCCGACGCGCGGCGCTTTTGCAAAAATTCTTACAAAGAAGCTTTTCGCATTACCGAAGAGGTCAAGGTCGGTGTCACACCCGGTATTGATTTCGGCAGTGGCGGTGAAGGATTTTTGCGCTTTTCCTATGCTAATTCACTGGAAAACATCAAAGAAGGCTTAAATCGTCTGGAGCGCTATCTAAGCAAATAGAGTTCCAGCCTTTCATTCATTCCACGCAACTATCTGGATTAAATATCTAAATCCGACTATTATACCGATTCTAAATCAAAGATGATATTGAGGCGGCAGTGAAACTCGAATTACAGTTATTCAGTGAACTGGAATTCGTTAGTTGAACTGTCCCGCTTCAGCAGGGGCTAGGCGGAGGCGACGAGGCGTATTATACATACGTTGAGGAAACCGACAACCCCGGCCTCCGCCGGGGCAGGCTGTGCCAACAAAAATAGCGCTTTGATCGGGAGCGCATTTCTGGTAGGAGAGCGCAAACAAATAGAACCTTTCTTTGCCGAGAATTTTCACCAGACCTTATGATAAAAA
>DCVU01000146.1:12233-19307 GCA_002327415.1 Smithella sp. UBA2180 | reverse complement strand
TTTCTACTTAACCTATTTGATGGTATTACTCAAATTCTTTGCCAGATTTTACTACACCTGATTACTCACGTAATGCCTGATAGGCGCGAAGTTATATTTTACTCAAGCCGATATTTTGCGGCAAGATCTTTATATATTGGATCTTTAGCCAACTCTCTCAAGTTTTTCAATGAATAGTAAGGAAGGTCTATGCAAAGTATGTTTATTATAAACTTTGGCACGATTCCACCCGGATCGGTATAATTTATATAAGTCACCCGCGTCCTGTTGGGTGTAATTTTTTTGTAAATCATGGTATTTTCTGAATTCATAATCCGAATCATATTTTCTTTAATAGGAACCAATGGTTCTTTAAACGACATGTGGGTAGTAATAACATTTCCCGTCTTTGGATCGACCTTACCGCGCACCTCCAAGAGAAGATCTCTATTCCAGCAAGGCCATGGCGTTTTAAAAGCCAAATAATGGATTGTATGGCCATTCTCTCATGGTTTAACAAAAAAACTATCGTAACAATTATGCATCAATTTCTTATGCGTAGGACCATAAAGCAATATTGTATAAAGAATATCAATGGGAGCGTCGATCGTAATAATTCCCTTACTTTCCTCAAGGGAAGAGTTTTTATGAGGCCGTGTATAAACCTCTACTCCATCTGAATTCTTCACCAACTTCCAATTATCGGCGGCATAAAGCCCATTAGAGATACAAACACTTATAAAAATAATTACAAAGAAGCTATAAAAAAGCGTTTTCTTCTCTTGATAGAAAGCAACAGCGGACTTTGCCATGGCATGTCCTCATTATCGAACATCTTGTAATAGATATGCACTTTCTTTTATTTTGACATTCAACCCAGCTTCTCGACACGGCACGGCACGTAGCGATGCCGCGGGGTTGCTAATAACCGGTCGCGATTAGTGTTTTTTGCGAGGCGATTCACGTTGATGCCGTAAGCCTTGCCGTTTTGCACAAGTCCAAAACCGTGCGGAATAAGCACCTGTCCTTTTCTTGTTGCATCACTCAGTTCCGCTTCGATGGTTTCAGTTGCGGCCTCAGTTACGATCCTTACCTGCTCGCCATCAGCAATGCCTAAGGCTTGCGCGTCTTCGGGGTTGATTGCCATGGTGCAAGCGCGTTTTCCCTTGAGCCACGCCGGATCGCGCAGGAGAGTATTGGCCACATTTTTCGTGTGGCGTCCGGCATTGAGTATAAGAGGATATTCCGGCGAAGGAACAAGCGCCTTCTTCTCCGATTGAGGATCGATGCTCTTAAGCCATTTTTCGAGTTCCGGGATATAGAGATGTATCTTCTTATCTTTGGTTCTAATTTCTTTCATGTTGCCTTCAAGTTCCAGCTTTCCTATCCACATTCCCTCAGGATGTAATAGCAGCATTTGGAAAAGTTTTTCGCTGAAACGCACCTGCGGCAGGAGCGCCGCAAGAGGCATGAGGCTGCGGTAACGAAATGCCGCGGCGAATGTGCGTAAAATCTTTTCCGGTTCAAGAAGTATCGAAGCGAAAAAAGGCGCCTTGATGCCGATGCGGGCGGCGCTTTTTCTCAAATTGTTCGGCATCGACATAATCAGGCCGAAGAGGCCCGCGAGATTTGCCGAATCGTATTTCTTGCCAAGAGTTTCTGCTAGAACAAACGGTACGATCTTTAGGGTTTCAAATGTCCCCTTAGCCTCCAGTTGGGTCCAGAAATCTTCTTGGGCCAGCATAGTAAGAAGCTTCAGCGGATTTTTTCCTAAAAAGGCAAGGAACGCGAGGGAGTAATCAAAGAGATCCTTATCTTGACCTGCCGCCTCGGTAAGATACGCGGGTATTTTGGGCAAAAGGCCGGTTGCTCTGGCGATACCGGTGAAAATTTGTCCGCATTCCCTTCTTTCTCCGAGTGGGGACACCACCGGCTGTCTGAATTGAGAAAATATTTCCGGGTATGTCCAGGGGAAAAAGGTCGTGTCCCAGCTTTCCATTCCCGACCGCGAAGGCAGCACATAATGCGCGAGCTCCGCAGTTTCGGTCATCGACAGCTCGATTACGACAAGAAGGTCGAGCTTGGCAAAAGCCTTTTCGTAGGCGGTAGTATCGGCGTAGGAACGCAGAGGATTAGCAGAACAGTTAATGACCGCACGGGGACGTTTCGGATGGTCGCTCAGAATCTCCTCCGGGAGGACATTAGGCGGATGATAACCGATAACCGCGGGGATGTCCGTAAGCTGTGTGCGCCAGGTCGTTGGGTCGTTGTCGTCAGTATGTAATCCCAGGGGTACGAGAGTGCCTGTAATGACATTGCCGCCGGGAACGCATAGTCTACCGCATAGCGCCGTCAGAATCATTACGAGATAGGAAACCACCGTGCTGTGCCGGTTCATGAGTATGCCGAGATCGGTGTGGAAACACCACTTTCTGACGGACATTTCTCTGCAAAGATTTTTCACGTCTTCATAAGGCACTTCGCAAACCTCAAGCGAGCCTTTGATGTCAAAGTCTTTAAACCATTCCCTGATATGGTCGAATCCGGTGAGATACGATGCGATATAATCTTTTTTCTCCCAGCCTTCGGCGAGAATAATCGCGATCATGGCTTTGAATAAAAGCGCGTCTGTGCCGGGTCGCAGTGCGAGATGAATATTGGCAATTTGGGCCGTTTCCGATTTACGCGGGTCGATGACCACGAGCAGTTTGTCGGGATTCTTCGAGAACTCTCTGAGGACCAGCGGAGCACGCGGCATTTGATGGCTTTCCATGCCATTCCAACCGACAGCGAGTACCATGTCAGCGCGGGATTCATCAGGCATAGGCCACCGGTATTGACTTCCCACCATTTTTCCCCATACCCAGAAGTGGCCGGTAAGTTCCTGCCCCAACGTGTGGTAATGATACCGCGAACCGAGCTTTTGCATGAATGCAGTTCCGAAAGCGGCGTCAAGGTGGCATCCCTGACCGCCACCGCCCATAAACACGTATGATTCCGGGCCGTGCTTCGCTACAATGGAGTTCAGCTTTTCGGAGATTTCCGCAAAGGCTGTTTCCCACGAAATCCGGACAAATCCTTCTGATGTTTTCTTGAGAGGATACAGAAGCCGTTCTTCATGATCATGGTAATGGGCCACATTTATTCCTTTGATGCACAGATATCCCTGGCTCCGTGGATTATCTTTATCGCCCTTTACTTTGATGATTTTATTGTTTTCTATTTCAACCTCGAGACCGCAATTTTGCCCGCACAGTACGCAGCTTGTCTTTTTCCATTCTCCCATGTCGTTTCCTTCCGGTAGTGTAAGGATTGTCAATTTTTTAGATATGCTTTTATCTTGGTTCTATGAGGAATCTTTTTATTTCTAATGCAATTCACTCACTTGATAAGCGCTTTTGGTGGATAATAGACCGGTCGTCTAGGTATTGTCAAGGAAATTTCTATTGGTCATTATTTCATTGTCGATTATCAAACATTTTACTCAACCCTTTCATTATTGCCTCTGCAATAACCTCATGCCCGCGCTCATTAGGATATCGGGAATCTGACAGGACCAAATCCTTACAACATAAATTATGTTTTTCAAGATAACCGGCCCAGTAACTGTGCACCGGAATCAATTCGCAGCTCAGGTCTGAAGCCACAATTCTTAAAGAACTGTAAAAAATATTGACAGCATCCATGTCATTAGGATTATCGAAGGTGTGGGAAGTAGCCAGAAAAATAGTAGGATTAAATCGAAGACGTGCCAGTCTGATCATCTGAACGATATTTTCCTGAAATTCAGAGCGGTAAACATACCCGAAAGCATCATCAACACCGAAATGGATAAGAAGAATGTCAGGCTTAAAGTCAGCAACGCCCTCGTTGAATGTGCCGATGCCGTCAAAAGAAGTCTCTCTATATCTTGAGCGGTTAATCACCTCAATCCCTTTTTTAATAAGGGATATTTTTAGAATATCGGCATAACTTTTAACTACACCATGACCGGCGGCAATACTTCCGCCACGGATAAGCAATTTCATGAAGTACAACCGTTCCTATGGTCATCCGCGAGCGTAGTTGGAGCGATCATTTTATTTACTCACCATTTTGCAATTCATGGTTTTGGCGGCATTCTCCATAGAACCAAGTTTGTCATAATTTATATGTAATGTGTCGCGTGGCAATTGTCAAAATTTTTTTATCCAAGGGGAATTGGAAAAGGTGGCTCTTTCCGAATTATCACACTGTGAGTGGAATTAGTAAAAAATAATAGAGCCCTGTAACTAATTATCCTCTTGTAAATCCGGGTTTTAAACTGGTGGACGTGATAGGGCACGTTGGCACTTCTGCCGAAGCGCTGGAAACCGTGCGGCGTTTCAGCGAGCTGATCGGACATTAGCCCATCGTTCTAAAGCAGGGAAAGGCAGATTATTTGTTCAATTAGCTCCTCAATCCCTGGCTGCTGGCCGCGTTGAACCTGGTTTCACGGGGCATCGCTTCCCTAAGACGTGGACCGCTCCTGGAAAGAAATCACTGCCATGCCGCTTGGTCCATTCGAGCTAATGGATTACATCGGTCTGAAGACCGTATGGAGAGTTACTGATTTCTGGGCGCGGAAACGCGACGACCAAAACGCGCAGCAAAGCGCTGATCTGCTGAAGAAATACGTGGACCGGGGCGAGATAGGAATGAAAAGCGGTAAGGGATTCTACGATTATACAGGAAAGAAATAATACGACATTATTCTGGAGTGACAAGAACATCCTTTCAAGGATAATCTCTCTTGTTTCTGGCGTCTTTCAGTAACTTGCAGTCTCATGATTCACATACTTTTTGCGCATCACGACAGCCAAGCTCTTTAAACATTTTATATTAGGAAACACGTTCCCAGATCAGGTCCATGACGTTTTCCGCATCATCATGGGCTGTAAGAGTAAGTGTATTTTAGGAAAAGACAAACTTACGTTTAAGATCCGTCCCGATCCAGTCGGGAACCATAGAGGCCTTTACTCTGTGCACTACAATGTCCCCGATAATTTCATAGGTGCCGCAATAGGACACGAAAGATGTCATTGCTTTTAAGTGCCTTATGCCTGCCTTTATATATCGCCAGGATACAAAAAGCCTTTTCGTGCTGGCAGCAGCGCTGAGTTCTTCCGGAGGCATGCCGATGGGATTGCGTCCGGACTTCATCAGGATTGCATGCATGAAGCCGTCTGGCATATAGGATATGTATCCAAGGGGATAATCCGCAAAGGGCTTGCTTACAAGTCCTTCCGATGATCTTTGTACTACTGATTTCAGTTTCCATGTTCCCAGGAACCGTCCGTCACTAATATTATCCATATCAATCTCCTTTTGCGCTTCATCTCTCAGCGGACGACCTCCAGAATAACTTTCATTTCTTCTTTGGAAAGGATGGCCGGGCTGTTTTTGCTGTTCGCGATTGAAATAATTTTTTCCATATAAGCAGCTGTCATGCCGAAACGGGAGAGCTGCGGAAGCTTTAACGTCCGTGTCCACTTGTCCAGAACTCCCAAAAATTGTTTGCAATAGAAGATATCGTCACCATCTGCATTACCGGTTAATATTTTTCCGATATCGGCAAAACGCTTTTGGGCGACAATGTTCTTTTCATCAACAATTTTTTTTATCACAAAAGTTATAACCGGAAACAGGAGCTTTCCGCAGGCCACGCCATGCGGCACCGGGATTATTCCGCCCATCGCCCCGGCTATACCGTGTACGGCGCCAAGTCCGGAGCGGCTGAGTGCGATTCCCGAAACCAGCGCCGCATAGGACATTTTTCCCCGCAGCAAAATATCATTGCTTTGTCCGAGAGCAAGCGGCGGAAGACTCTCCGATGCCCCATAAAGAGCTTTTAAGACCAGCGAATCGAGAGAGGTGTCTGCTTTTGTTGAAGTATACGCTTCGATTAATTGCGAGACGGCATCAAGGCCGCAGGAGATGGTAATATGCCTGGGCAATGTCAGCGTCAGTTCAGGATCGACGAGGGTGGCATCGGGCATATAAGCGTCATGCCGGAGAGATTTTTTATAACCATCTTTGCGGTCGCAGATGACGGCATTTTTTGTTGCTTCGCTTCCCGTGCCGGCGGTTGTCGGGACGGCAATGAACGGAACTTTTGTGCCGGATGGTTTTCTGGTTCCGACACCCTCCAGATAGTCTTTGACGGAACCATCCGAGGCCAACATGGCTGCAACAGCTTTACCGCAATCGATGACACTTCCGCCGCCGATGGCTGCAACCACGTTGACCGGCGTCTTGCGAAATTCAGAGGCCATGGCATCGATAGCTTCGGTTGTGGGTTCGCCCCAAACAGATACGGCCTTATATTTGAACCGGGTCCGATTAAGCTGCAAACTTAGCGCATTCCACCGACCGGATTTTTTCAGCGATTCACCACCGATAAAAATCAGCGCATAATTACCATAGGATGGGATAATTTGATGAAGATCGCAAAATTTACCTGCGCCAAAAAAAATTTTGGGCAGGCCGGCAATGTTCAAAGCGCTTATCGTTTCCATGCGGATTTTTCTTCAGGTGCCACAACGCTGTGGGCGAAACCCTCTCGCGGCTTGGCCATCCAGGGCTCAACGGCATCCCGCCACTTCAAATAATGAGCTGTTTTTTTATGCGCAGCGGCTGTCTCGCCGGATTCATAGGCTTCATACAAAGTGAATGCCGATGGGTCATCCCGATGCTGTAATACATCAAACCGGAGATTTCCTTTTTCTTTGATAGAATATTGATGATTCTCTATGGTTGCATCAATAAACTGATCAATGTTTTCCGGTTTAACAAAAATATTTACAACAGTAACAATCATGAGATCCCTCCTGTCTGAAAAATTTTATAACAAATTAATGCGGAACATTAAAGTAAAAAAGATCTTCCACTTTACGTTCCTTCCTTTTTTAAGGAGGGTTAGTGTGGATTTTTACTCCAGCAAAACATTCCGCCAAAGACGTAATTTATAGATAATACTTTCGTAAAATAATATCATATAGGTGATAAATAATAGATACTTATAAGTATTCTATATTAATTGCTTGTTAAAAAAATGAATTTGTGAACAAAATACAA
>DCVU01000146.1:0-12215 GCA_002327415.1 Smithella sp. UBA2180 | reverse complement strand
TGGAGAAGAATGGATCGCCTGGCAATATTTTTTATGATTGCGGGAACTTTTACTCCTGTATGTTATTTTTGCCTGGACGGTACGTATAGATGGGCAATGATCGCCTTTCAGTGGAGTCTTGTGGGCGTTGGTGTGATTTCCCAGATTTTTTTCCCCAGAGCGCCCAGAAAACTGTACGCGGTTATCTATTTATTCATGGGCTGGTCGGGTCTTTTTACCATCAAGCAGATTCTGGTCAAAATGTCCGTATCCCAGACTGTTCTTCTTTTTACCGGCGCGGCTGCTTTTACACTGGGCGGTATTATTTATGCCATCAAAAAACCAAAACTGATTCCCGGTATTTTCAGCTTCCATGAACTCTTTCATATAATGGTCCTGATTGGTGGAGTTCTGCATTATGCCATGATTTACGGAGTTTATTCCCGGTTTGGCGTCTAAATAATGCATAAAGGTGAACTCGCAAAAAGTGACAATAGGACGGATATTCTTCTGAAAGCCGAGTCGGCATTATTTATCAAAGAGTATGAAAAGAACTATTGCGCGGGGGAAAGCAAACCTCAAAATATAGGAATGCCGTTTTTTCTGTATTCACCTGAATCCGATACCGGCGTTCTTCTCATTCACGGACTGATGGCTGCACCGGAAGAAGTCCGGGAATGGGGTGAATTTCTGCACGCAAAGGGTCTGACCGTTTATGCTCCAAGGCTTTCCGGTCACGGAACATCCTCCCAAGATCTCTCTGTCCGCAACTATCAAGACTGGCTGGATTCGGTTAATCGCGGTCATGCTGTTCTGCAAACATGCTGCAAAAAAATTCTGATCGCCGGTTTTTCCACCGGAGCGGGTCTTGCTCTGCAATCGGTTATCCTGAGACCCCATGATTTTGAGGCTGTGATTGCTGTCAGCGCACCTCTTAAATTTAAAAAATTTTCATCCAGATTTGCTGAAACTCTGAACGCGTTCAATCGTTATTGCAATTATTGGGGTATGGGTAATCTCGCAAAAGAGTTTATGAAAAACGATGCGGATAATCCCCATATAAACTATCTTCTCTGTCCCGTCAGCGCCTTTGTTCAGGTAAAAAAACTGATGAAAAAAGTCCGCAAATCGCTTTCTGATATTGATATCCCGGCGCTGGTAATCCAAGCAAAAAATGATCCAAAAGTAGCGCCGCAAAGCGGTCCCGCAATATTTAAACTTCTGGGTACGGATAAAAAACATTTCGCCTGGATTGATTATAATATGCATGGAATTATTCGCGGCAAAATCGCAAGCGATATTTTTAAAGAAGTTGAATCATTCCTGACATCTTGCAGTCTGATCAATTCCCCCCAATAACATTTCCCCGATGCTTTGATAAAAAATTCTTTGCCTTGAAATATGAAATATATTCTTCAAAAGCATAAACACTGTAACGTCCTGCTTTATATGAGGAAGCCGGATGTGTCTCATCAATATTTTTCTTGAAAACCGCTATCTTAGCAAATAAAGCTTGACTATTTTCCTCTATTGCCGTAGTATAAAGTTAACTTCGGATATTTAGAAATAAAGATGCGAAGGAAAGAGTTGAATTTAGACATTTTGAAGCACATAGGTTAGCCGCCAGTACTTTAGAGTCTTGGTGGCTTTTTTAGTTCTATCATCGTGCTGATTCGACTTTTTAAAATTTATGAAAGGAGGATTAGCATTATGTCAGAAGGTAAAGTAAAGTGGTTCAACGAAAGCAAAGGTTTCGGCTTTATTGAAAATGAAGAGGGCGGCGATGTATTTGTACATTTCAGTTCGATTCAGGGCGACGGTTTCAAGACGTTAAATGAAGGCCAGCGCGTAAGTTTTGATGTTGCTCAGGGCAAAAAAGGCCAGGAAGCAACGAACGTTAGAGCCATCTAGTTCTGTTCGTGAAACTAAACAATGAGCACTCCGTGTATGATAAATCATACCGGGGTGCTTTTTTTATTCACACAATATTTCAAATTTTGTGAAACTCCAACTCCGAAAGCAAAGCTAAGTGGAACCATACTGAGGTCGGTCGTCATAACAGTCGTAGATGATCCCATGGTGTCCCCGGAATATCAACTTTAGCTCTTGACAAACCTTATGCAATCAGAAAATGTTAATTAAATTTGTGCCCGCCAAAAAAGGATTTAGAGACTACCCATGATATACCTCGCACCAGTCCAGGGAATAACCGATAGGATTTATCGCAACCTGTTCCCTGTTTATTTTAAGGGAGTTGATATGGCTATTGCGCCATTTATCTCCTCATCGAAGAAAATGAAAGCGGAGAATAGCCTTCTGCGCGAATTTTACCCTGATAAAAATACGGGTATTCCCACGATACCGCAGATAATGAGTTCTCAACCGGATGACTTCACACAGCTCGCCAATGCGTTATACAACATTGGATACGGCACGGTAAACTGGAACCTCGGCTGTCCGTTTCCCATGGTTGTGAAAAAGGGTAGGGGAGCGGGTATGCTTTGTTATCCGGAGAAGATCGAATCATTTCTTACAAAAACCATGCCTGCTTTAAAACCGAAACTATCGATAAAGCTCAGGATAGGATTAAAATATCCTGACGAGGTGTTGCCGCTCATTCCCATTTTCAATCAATATCCGCTCGAAGAACTGATCATCCATCCGAGGACTGCTGTGCAAATGTATGAAGGTAAAGTTGACCTCGATATTTTCGAGCAGTGTCTAAGCCTGTCGAAACACAGGGTTGTCTATAACGGAGATATAAATTCGCTGGAGAAACTGGAAATGCTATCCAAACGCTTTAGATCAGTAGATCGGTGGATGATCGGCAGGGGCCTTATCGCAAACCCATTCCTCGCGGAAAAAATTAAATTCAATACGGAAAAGCCTTATGATGAAAAAATAAAAATCATGAGGGCTTTCCATGATAATTTATTCGATGAATATTTGAAAATTTTGTCCGGCTCCTCGCATATTACCAATAAAATGAAAGAAATCTGGACTTATATGGGAGACTTTTTTGAAAACGGAGAAAAAATACGAAAGAAAATAAATAAAACACATCACAGGGATAATTATGTTGATATTGTAAATAAGGTGTTTAGTGAGCCAAGCTGAAAACGAATCCCGATAGGCGGGATGAAGTTTGAAGCGTAAGGCGAACTATCCCCGCAGCGCAGCGGAGCGGGATTAATGACACATTATCCTGCGAAAGCAAGGGTTATGAGCTTATTTGATATGTCGGAGACTGATTTTTGAAAAAAGTAACACTTAAACTTGTATCCATACACATTGAGGATTCACCCCGGGATGTTCCTCTGGCTGCTGCATCCCTTAAAGCTCAGCTTGATTCGGTTCCATCCATAAAACAAAAGCTTGATGTATCATTTCATGATTACACTATCGATGACTCTGCGGATTTTATAGCAGAGGCCATCTGCAGAAACATTCCGGACATGGTCGGTTTCTCCACATACCTGTGGAACAGGCACATTGTATGTGAAACCTGCCGACTCATCAAAGAGAAATTCCCGGATATAAAACTCTTCGCCGGCGGCGCAGAGGCAACAGCACTTCCTTTAATACTGCTGGATAGCGCGCCCCTGGACTTTGTCATTAAAGGTGAAGGTGAGATCGTCCTGACGGAAGTCATGAACAGACTGCTCTATGGTGAGACACTTGAGAACATCCCCGGGGTCTTCTTGAAAGGTGCAAAGATTAATCCGGGAAAAGACCAGCAGCCCGTTATGGATCTTAATGTCCTGCCCTCGCCATATCTTTCCGGAACAATGGATCCCTGTCGTTATTCCCGCCTGTGGTGGGAACTCTCCCGCGGCTGTCCTTTTAAATGCGGTTTCTGTTTCGAATCACGGGGGGTAGCAGGCGTAAGGCAAATCTCTTTGGAACGCATCCGGAAAGAACTGGAACTCTTCGAAGAAAAAAAAGTAAACCAGATCTTTGTGCTGGATCCGACTTTTAACTGTGACCTGAAGCGTGCAAAAAAAATTCTGCGCATGATTATTAAAGCGGCTCCGCTGATTCATTATACCTTTGAAATAAGAACAGAGTTTATCGACAGAGAACTCGTCGGGCTATTTGCCGGGCTTCACTGCAGCCTCCAGGTTGGGCTTCAGAGTATTCATCCCGAGGTACTCGCCAATGTAAACAGAACAATCAATCCGGTTAAATTCGCAAAAAAGATATCACTGCTGAACCAGGCCGGCGCTATCTTCGGGCTGGACCTGATCTACGGGCTACCGGGCGATACACCCGATGGCTTCAAAGAGAGCCTGAATTATGCTCTGGGTCTACAGCCGAACCATCTCGATATCTTTCCACTGGCTGTTATACCGGGAACTGCACTTTATGATCAGGCGGAATCCTTTTCGCTGAATTGTTTGAAAGATGCTCCGTACACCCTGATCTCCTCACCTGGTTTTTCAGAAGCGGAAATGGCTCAAGCCGAATCTCTGAAAAATGCCTGTGAAATATTTTACAACCGCGGGGGCGCTACGGGCTGGATGTTTATGGCACTGGAGACCATCGGCATTGATCCGGTCGGCTTTCTTTCAGATTTCGCTGTGCATTTGTCATCATGCGAACAACCGCTGAAGCTCATAAAAGAGGAGATTACCGTCATGCAATCCTCTTTTGTAAAGGAACAGTTCATCAGGTATAACAAAAAAAATCTCTTCCCTGTAATGGAGGATATAATAGCAATTCACGGTGCGCTGAACTGTTCGCTTTATGCCGGACCGCAGGTTACGGAAGAGAACGGCAAATTTAATGATGAAACCGTGTTCTGTTTATCACCCGGAACTATTTCTCTTTCCTTAAAATATGATTTTGATGAACTCATGACAGTCGGCGAACTTACATTTGAAGAGTTCCTTGATAACTATCAAAGACAGAAAACATACCTGGTTGTTTATAATTGCGGGGGCGCTGTTAAAACACTGATAATAGATCTCACTTTAAGCAGACTGCTTCGCTCATTTACAGGTATCGAAACACTTCGGCAGGTCTGCGAAAAGGAAAATATAAAATCTCGCAAGAAGATTTATGAATTTCTTGAAGTTGCAGTTAAAGAACAGATGATCCATACTATGTAAGCGGGGGCTTTAAATTATGGAACCCCGGCATAAACCCCATTTAGTCATGTTCTGCACACTGAATCACCACAATGGTGTCATTGCGGGTAGCGCCTTGTGCGCCGCGAAGTGCCCTTACTAGAGTATGGCAATCTAATTTTATCTTGCTGCGGAACCTGTTTCCAAAGCTTGCTTTGGGGTTCATACCCGTGATTTACCCTCCAGGATCAAAAACATTCTGCACTCCCGGCAGTCAAATTCGAGGCGATATGTATGATGATTATCCATGAGCCGGAGAGGCTCTTTGACGGGGTGATCCGGATTTTGCAATTTAGGGCATAAATCCAATTGATGCCGGATGCAGTAGCGGGTGGTCATGACCGTTTTCCCGGTTGTGTCGGAAAGGACTTCAAAGGCCGGCTCCGTGACGGTTGCACCATGGCGTTCATAGAAACGCCTTGCAAGGGCGTTGAAAACATTGGCGTGGAAGTCGAGATTTTTTTCCGGGTATGGAGCGTCATTGGGCGTAAACGTTATGTTCCGGCGGGGGTATGCTTCTCGCCTGACTTCGGTGAGCGCCTCCAAAACATCCCGCCGGATGCCATTCAGCAGGCTTACGGGAAGAAAGCCCGGCTCTTCGGGCTGAATCGTCAACCCTGCCGTCTTGTATGGAGTGTTGCCGGTACTGGAAAGGTGTTTCTCAATCTGCTCCCTGGCCCGGGCAGGATCACGGGGAGGTTCAAACAAAACATCCTTTACCGTCTCGGCCTCATTGCCGTCCTCGTCCCGCACCGCGAGGCGGATTAACTTATCCTCCTGCACAAAATTCATTTCCACGGCGATGCGGCGAACACCTGATGATTTATTCAGAATTTTGGTGAAAGCCATGTCATGGTTGCGATAGAGGCGGGTGCCTGTTTCCAGACCATTCATGCTGTTGGGGTAGATTTTATCCTTGTCTATCCGGTCCACACGAAATCCGGCCAGATCGTTTTTCCCGGTGAAAAAGCAAAGCCCGTCCCCATTTTGCAGATCATGGCGGGCTATCCGAAAATAATCCTTACCCATGTTGTTGATTTCGCCCAGATACTGCCCGATGGCTTTGGGCGTGTAAATGGAGGCAACCTTTTCGCCTTGGCCTGCAATGAAGTATTGGGTATAGCCGCGGTTGAAAGTTCTGTCCGGGTCCGGCAAAAAGGTGAGGGCGCTCACACCGGAACTGCACTTGCGGTAATCGGCATGTCCGCTGATGAATAGGTCGATGGCCTGCCGGTAAGCGGCCGTTACATTTTTTACATACTCAATCCCCTTGTATCTTCCCTCGATTTTAAAGGAGGTAACCCCGGCCGCGATCAGGTCCGGTATCCTGTTCATCAGATTCAGATCTTTAAGGGAGAGCAGATATTTGTTTTTTTGGATAACGTTTTCGTCGCCGTCAATCAATGTGTAGTGGGAGCGACAGGGCTGGGCGCAGACGCCGCGATTGCCGCTCCGGCCCGCCACGGCCTGACTCATGTAACATTGCCCGCTGTAGGAAACGCACAATGCCCCGTGCACAAAAAATTCCAGCTCTATTTTTCTGATATTCCGGCGAATATCGGCAATTTCGTCAAGAGTTAGCTCTCTGGCGAGGATCACTCGCTGGAAGCCCACGGCCTCGAGGAACCGGACCTTTTCCGCAGTGTTGTTGTGCATCTGGGTGCTGGCGATGAGGGAAATCGGAGGGAGATCCAGCTCCAGCAAACCCACATCCTGGATAATCAGACCATCGGCGCCCAACTGATAGACCTCCCGGATGATATCGAGAGACTCGGCAATTTCCCGGTCAGTCAGGATGGTATTGAGCGCCACATAGACTTTGGCGTAATAAAGGTGCGCGTGCCGGATCAGGCGGGCAATGTCGGCGACGCTCACTCCCGCGTCGGCCCTGGCGGAAAATTTTGGAGCGCCGATATATACGGCATCCGCGCCGTGATCGATGGCGGCGATTCCTATATCGGCGTTGCCTGCCGGTGATAAAAGTTCCAGTGATGTAACCATCTCTACTCCTGAAAAATTCCGTGAGCGGTCTTTTTGATAAATTCGTCTATGATTTTTTTAGCCTCATCCATAGAGGCGTATGCGGTTGTTTGTATCCCGGGACTGCCGCTCCGATATAGTCCGATGTCTTATAAGAACTGCCTTTAAATGTCAGGACGGTTTGCGCCCCCATCGGAAGGAGACTGTTCGTCTAACCAGGGCATCGCTTTCTTAAACCGGCCATTCCGGGACATCCTTTTTTTTGCCAAGCCACTTGATCGTGGCATAAAGCATATCCGGATGGCATAGGGCGGTCTTGAGCCGGGCGACCTTGCTTGCGGAGGTGACACCACTCAAAAGGTCATCGAATTGATCAAAACTTAATGTTCGCATTTTTCGAATAGTTACTTTCTCCAAAGCTAGTTTATCGCGCATATACCGCTTTAGTTTTTTCTCATAGGCTGCAATTCCCTTGCTGCCGCCGATGACGGCTTGGACAGCCAGAACTCCGCTTAAACAGGCCATGTCAATCCCGCCGCCGTGCAGGGCTGATGTCAGACCTGCGGCGTCACCCACCAGAATAATATTATCGTAAACAAGATGCGGCAGCAGTCTGCTTGTGCCAATGCCGCCGCCTTTTTCCAGCACGGACGCGGCAGCCAAACCTTCCGCTAAGAGAACATCCGCGAGCAGTTTTTTTAAATCCAGTCTGTCCCTGTTCAATGTTCCGCGCACCGTGCAGACCACACCGGCATTGGCCTGCCCGGCATCTTTGGGAAAAATCCAGTAATAGGCAGGTTGGAGTTCAGAGGGCAGGTTCGAAAAAAAGGCGACCTTGATGCGCGGCGCCAGAGCGCTGAAATCCCCCGCCAATAAAACTTGATACGCCAGAAGATACTCTTTGAAATATTCATCCGAAAATTGATAGAGCCCGGACGTTACCGACGGAGCGCCGCTGGCGTCGGCAATCCAGTCATACTCCTTTTGCATCTGCCGCAGACGCGCCTGTGTAATCTTTGCGTTTTCATGGATGACAACGCCCCGGCTTCTAGCCAGGTTCGCCAGTTCCTGTTGCCAGATCCGGCGGTCGAGCATCCATAATTTTCGAAGTCTGCTCAAAGGAAAGGTATAATCCCTGCGGCACTTCATAACAATCTCATCAACGGGGTGCAGCAATCCCCGGCCCGGTCTGGCCATAATCCCCAGCGAATCAAAAATACATTCGCCGCAGACAATACCTTCGCCGACTTTTCTTTTTTCAAAAAGGTCAACCCGGATATTTTCTCTAGCCGCTGCCAGCGCCGCGTAAAGTCCACCCGGTCCGGCCCCGATAATTGCTATCTTCATATTACTTCACGCCGGCCGTATATTCTTTTTGCATCGACATTGATGTGAGCATTGTTTTTTCTTTGCATAAACTCATCAGCGCGCCTGGCTTCCGCGACAAGCCGCTGAACTTTTTTCATATCTTTTTTAAAGCGCACAGGACGGCCTTGCTTATCCACAGCGTTGGTTCTGGTACAGCTGTCCACGCCCGCCGGTTTTAAGGTGGTAATGGCTTCAAAAACATTTTCGTCGGAAATACCGCCCGCCAGAATAACCGGTATCGGACTGGCCGTAATGATTGCTCCGGCAATATTCCAATCACAACGTTCACCGGTGATTCCGACGTAGCCCGCGACAGGCTGCGGGGATTGATCTACTGGACTGCCGATAAGCGTATCGATGAGAAAATAATTCGAAAAAGGCGCGAAGAGTCCGGCAAAACGCAGGATATTTTTTTGAATCTTGTCCGTCTGAGAAATACCGGTCCGGGGCACGGAAAGTGAGCGCATAATCTCGATCTGCGGGAACCGATCCTTCACCGCCGATTGCAAAGAAAGCAGTGCGTCAAAATTGTGCGCAACCTTGGCCTGATCCCTTGGAAAGGGAGAAAGCAAATCACAGAAATGAAC
Source organism: Smithella sp. UBA2180 (assembly GCA_002327415.1). Classification (GTDB taxonomy): domain Bacteria; phylum Desulfobacterota; class Syntrophia; order Syntrophales; family Smithellaceae; genus Smithella. The sequence goes on along the minus strand of DCVU01000146.1, from coordinate 3,172 downwards.
AAAGTCCGGCTGATAGTAATCAAGCGCCTGAAAAATTATTGCCTGATCCTTAAACAGCGGGATCAGGCCGCTTTTGGCTCCCGCCTGCTGTATCACCTGAACCGTTTTACGGATGGCCGCATTTTTAAGCTTGGCCGAATCAGTGAGGACGCTCCCGATATGATCCACTCCCAAATCTACTAAGGCTTCAGCCTCCTTTGGCTTTTGTACTTCATAAATTTGGATGATTGTTTTTCCCATGGGGAAGGCATATCATTTCAGGCTACTCTGATCAAGACATTGCCGGATGTTTTTTCCTGTTTAATGATCTAAATATAATTAAATATCTCTAATTATCCTGATTATCTTAGCCGGGCACAGGGTTGCCAAAAAACCATATGCCCGGCCGGAATTATTTCAACGATATCTTTCACCTTTTAATATCTGATAGATAATTGGTATTAATCTCTTGGCAACAGAATAATGGCAATTCTCCTGTTTTTCGCCCGTCCTTCGGGCGTGCCGTTGTCCGCCAGCGGTTGATATTCGCCAAATGCCGTTGCAGAGATAATTTTTGGATCGATGCCCTGTTCCTGCAAATATTTTGTAACGTTTAGTGCACGCGCGGCGGAAAGTTCCCAATTGGTCGGATAAACTTTGGACAGACTGCTGGCGATTTGAACATTATCCGTATGTCCTTCAATGCGGATGTTTTTATCCGTCACGTTTTTCAAAACATCCACGACTCTTTTCAGCACCGCCAGACCTTCTTTCTTTACTTTCGCTTCGCCGGAGGCAAAAAGGATTTTATCAACCACGTCCATGGTGAGTTTGCCTTTAAGCTCCGTGATGGTAATTTCTCCCTTGGCGACTTCAGATTTCATTTCCTGCACAAGGTCTTTATAGGTGTTGCTCTGGGCTTCTACTTCCTGTGATTTTTGTTTCAACTGGGCTAAATTTTCCTTGAGCTTGGTGTTTTCCGCTTCCAGATCGGCTATTTTTTTCCGATTTTCAGCGACGCTTCTGGACAAGTCATCTGTTTTGGCTTGTAAAATCTTGTCCAATTCATCTCGTTGACCGGTCAGGGTTTCTATTTGCTTCTTGAGCGAGGCATTTTCCTCGGTTAGTGTCGTTATTTGCTTTTTGAGTGATGTATTTTCATCGGTCAGTGTTTGCGCTTCGTTTACCTTGGTCAGATATTTGCTTTCTGCCACCATACAACCGTTGCATAACACAGCCATCATGAGAATGCCCAAAAAGAAAGATGTTGTCCTTTTCATAAAAACCTCCTTGTTAAATTAGTCAGATTAAATTTATTTTTAATTGATAAGACGATGCTTCTGAACACTTGAACTATAAGAAGTCCGGTCTTGTATGTCAAGGGAAAAGGGTCTGGATTCTTTGAATCGCGCTATCCAGGTCAACCGTCATCGAATCCGCGATCTTCTTTTCAATGGCGCAGATAATAATTTCGTTTAGCCGGATTCGGTTCCTTATCTCTTCGGTCGTGCCGTAACGTTGAAGGAGATCTTCCACCCGCTGGGCGAGGCTGACGATCCTGTCATGCATCACTCTCTTGTCGGCGTAGTTTACTATCTCCCGTTCCTCCAGTTTTTTCTGTAGATCGAAATCAATAAGAATTATATGCTGTTTCACAATCTCACCGACTCGTGCGAATCCTAACTCCCGCAGAAGTTCTCCGCCGGATTGATCATGATGTTCTTTTGTTTTCAGCGATCTGGTCTTGGTTATATCATGAAGAAGCGCCGCCGCGATGACCAGATCTCTGTTCATGGACACCTCGTCTTTGAGGTTGTCTGTTATGGCCAGGGATACACGCATCACCTGCCGGGAATGGGCAATGATGTTTGGCAGCATGCAGTATTTTGCCATGAGTTCATCGCATTCCTCAAGCGAAGGTATTTTATCTGTGGAAGACATAGGAACGTTTGCCAATAACTTATCATGGTTATTCTGGATAACACTATTTTTTACTATTTAGATCCTTTTGTTCATTAAAAACTGAACCGATATTACCACCAATTATAACAGATATAATAATTACGATTAATCCGATTACTATTCTTAAAACATCGCCTACGGTTAAATCTACTATTTTTATATTTAACATGCCGGCAGGGAAAATTAAAAAGATGACAAGTGCAAAAGCAATAACAAAACCAATTAAACCTCCACTCCACATATGCACTTTCCTCTTTTATATTGTTTGACTAATGCTAACAATTGATGTTGAGCGTCATTTTATAGCACACATTATTTATTTCAAAAAGGATAAATATGCGACTCATTGATTAAAGATTGAAAGAAAGCAACAATAAAGCTTATCGGGCGCCAGGTTTCGGAATCCAGAAATCAAGCCACATCTTTGTCATGCCGGCGGAGGCGGCTATCCAGAAGCATTTTCTTTAATATGTTGAATGCCTGATATGGTAAAGCTTTGCAGCGTGAATCAGCGTCAAATGTAAAGGTTAAAGATTTGACCCAACTTTCATCTAACTTGAACCGCCTTTCATAACTTTAAACTTCCCGCCAGTTGCGGTAAATTTTTCAATTTTTAATTTCTTAAGTCCGGCTTTTTTGTTTTTCAATAATTTTTCGTAGAATTTTATTGAATGATCGTCCATTTTTATAAAGCCTTCAATGATATTAATATGCAACGCGGAAAGATTGTTAGCTTTCAATTGATCTAATAAAACTTTATTTCGTTTAACTGATTGCTTATATCCCTTTATTAATTTCTTATCGCTTTTTATTCTTGCTTCATAATCAGCAATGCAGGATTCAATATAATCTAATTTATCAAACATAATGCCTTCTTTTATGCCTTTCCTTTTTTACGTATTTCAACCACGTTTTAATTGCCCCGCGTTTAAATCTTCTGTTTTCTGATTATCAACTTTAACAGTTTCAACTAAAAGGGGCAAGGGTTCAGGTTTGCCGTTGACCTTTGCAATAGTCAATGGCAGACCTGACGCCTTGCCCCTTACAAAAAGCATCCACCAATGTCAATACTTAAGTATTGAGAGCTTTGCACAACGTCTTTAATCGTCATTCCTTCGCGAAGACCGGTATCCATGAAACCATTGATAATACTGGATTTACCTATAGGGGCACCATGGCCCGCCTTCGAGAGATGACAATATTTTTGGTTTTATGCCGTTGTGCAAAGCGT
>DCVU01000144.1 GCA_002327415.1 Smithella sp. UBA2180 | reverse complement strand
TTTCCAGATTCACAATTCTTCTGGGATTCTTCTTTACTTCTTTGTTTCTTTCCATTGTCCTGTATCTCTGGCGTACAAGAAACTGGATTACAACTTCAGCCCGTTCCAACGTTGATTTATTCGTCTTCGGCATTATTGCACTTCTGCAAATATTATTCATCAAGGCGGGAATCTTCATTTCTCTCGCTGTCAACAAAGCCTTTCCGTTTATACCGAATGAAGCCTGCTTCTTCGCGATACCCTTCGCGCTGGGAGCAATGACTATCGCCATATTAATTAATAGAAATGTTGCCTTGATAATAAGCGTGCTCACATCTTTTATGATCGGTTTCATTTTTGACGAAAAAATTATTTTCCCTCTCTTCTCCGTTTTAGGATCAATTGCGGCGTCTTATCAAATTGTCCGTATTCGTCAACGTTCTGTTTTCCTAAGAATCGGTCTTTTTTTGGGGATTATCAATATGGCCGCGATCATCTGCCTCAACCTTATCACGGGAAACTTATTCAACGATCTATTTCTACGGCTGATAATGGGCTTTATTGGCGGTGTTTTTACCGGAATACTTGTTGCCGGAATTACTCCTCTTTTTGAAAGTCTCTTCGGTTTTATAACCGATTTTAAACTACTGGAGCTGGCCAATTTAAATCAGCCTCTTTTCCAAAGAATGATAATAGAAGCACCCGGAACATACCATCATAGCATTATCGTTTCTTCTATGGTTGAGGCGGCAGGAGAAGCTATCGGCGCAAACTCTCTGCTGGCAAAAGTCAGCGCCTATTACCATGATATCGGCAAGCTAATGAAGCCGCAATATTTTATTGAAAATCAACTTACAAACGAAAACAAGCACGATAATCTTTCGCCGAAAATGAGCAGCCTGATTATAATTGCTCACGTAAAAGACGGTTGTGAATTATCCGCTAAAGTAAAACTTGGACAGCAAATTATAAACATAATTCGTGAGCATCACGGCACAAGCATCGTCAATTATTTTTACAATAAGGCTAAAAAAGATAAAGATGAATCCATCCGTTCTTTATCGGAAAGTGATTTCCGGTATCCCGGACCGAAACCACAGACCAAAGAAGCGGGGTTGGTAATGCTGGGGGACGTTATCGAGGCGTCTTCTCGCACCCTTTCCAATCCAACTCCGGCCAGAATTCGCTCTCTGGTAAGGGAAAGAATTGAAGGTATCTACACGGATGGACAACTTGACGAGTGCGAATTAACGTTAAGTAACTTAAACACAATAGCGGAAACATTTACAAAAATTCTTACCGGAATTTTTCACCACCGTGTCGATTATACTGAATCAGCGCAAAGAGAAACTAACGGTAAAAAAGAAATTCATGAAACTGCAGATCAAAAACAGTCAAAATAAAATTATAATAGACAAGCGCAAGATTCGCAGCACGATCCTGAAAATTCTAAAAATTCTTGATTGCGCGGATAAAGAAATCAGCCTCTCTTTTGTTGATGATGAAAACATTAAACAGTTAAACAAAGAATATCTGAGAAGGAATAGGTCTACCAACGTTCTTTCTTTTTCTTTGCGGGAAGGTGAATACGGCGATATAAATCCTCAAATCCTGGGTGATATTATTATTTCTGTCGAGACAGCTCAAAAAGACGCCTTGAATGGAAACCTAACCGTTTCACAGGAGATCGATTTTTTGATAATTCACGGAATTTTACACCTGCTTGGTTATAATCATGAAAACACGACCAGAAAAGAAACAAACAAAATGCGGCAAAAAGAAAAAACTTTATTTGCAGCCGTTTACGGCTGTGACGCCGGTTTAATTTAAAGCATATAGATTTTACCTGTCACTGGAGTATAAAAAATGAATTTATCTTTTAAAAATAAAGTTGTTTTGATCACCGGAGCCAGTCGCGGAATCGGCCGGGCAATCGCTTTGAGAATGGCGCAGGCCGGTGCCGATGTTGCAATCGTCAGTCGTAAAATATCCGATTTGGAAATGGTAGCAGCTCAAATAAATAAAACGGGAAGTAAATGCATTCCCTTTGCGGCTCATATAGGCAGAATGTATGAAATAAACAGTCTTGTTCAGGAAGTTGTGACGGAGTTCGGAAAAATTGACATATTAATAAACAATGCTGGAACAAATCCCACAATGGCTCCGGCGATTGAAATAGATGAGCGCGCCTGGGAATCTATAATGAATTTGAATTTAAAGGGACTTTTTTTTCTGAGTCAGGCAGTGGCGCGTATAATGAAAGAAAAAGGCGGAGGTAAAATTATCAATATCTCATCAACCGCCGGAACCACACCGGACATACTCCCTGTTTATTCTATAAGTAAAGCCGCCGTGAACATGGCCACAAAGGTAATGGCTAAAGAATGGGCCATGTACAATATTCGTGTCAATGCTATCGCTCCGGGAATTACAAAGACCCGCTTCAGTGAGGCTATTGTTAATAATAAGGATATCCTCAATATAGCAATGAGTAGAACTCCGCTGGGTCGTCCAGCCGAACCTGAAGAAATGGTAGGAGCCGTTATGTATCTGGCCTCGGATGAATCAAGCTACGTTACAGGACAGGTGCTTACTATAGACGGCGGAATGACTATCTAATGCCAATCCTAAATCAAAGCGCTATCTTCGTTGGCGTCGTTATCGGCTTCCTCAACGTATAAACTGAAGGTCACGCGTGTACAATACGCCTCGTCGCCTCCGCCTAGCCCCGCTTAAGCGGGACAGTTTTCAATAGAAAAAGGCCATTGGATAATTCGACTTACAAAATTCAGTTCACTTTGCTCCTGAATTTCGAGTCTCATTACAACTAACGAATTCCCGTTCACTGCGTAACTGTAATTCGGGTTTCACTGCCGCCTCAATATCATCTTTGATTTAGAAGTGGCATAATATCATTTAGCTTTTAAAAAAGCATTGAACTAAAGCAGCTTATAAAGTAATATATAGGCTATGCAAAACGATTCGAACATATACTTTAATAAATTCTATGGATTTTTATTTCTACGGACTGCTATTGCAGCTTTGGTTTCCTTTATGATTACTACAGCCAACACCGCTCATGCCGATATTTATAAGTATGTGGATAACGAAGGCGTTCTGCATTTGACCAATATGCCTAACGATCATAATGTCAAATATGTTATGATTATGAGAGAAAAACGAATTATTTTCCAGGCCAGCATCGACGTAAACAAATATGATGACCTTATTAACAAAGCCGCCAACAAATTTAAACTTGATTCTACATTAATAAAAGCAATCATCAAAGCGGAATCCAACTTTAATCATCGAGCTGTTTCACGGGTGGGAGCGCAGGGCTTAATGCAGTTAATGCCGAAGACGGCATCTTCAATGAACGTCGACGACAGTTTTCACCCTGAAAAAAATATTGAAGGCGGAGCACGTTACCTGCGTTATCTTCTCAATACCTACAAAGGAAATCTTGATCTGGCCCTTGCAGCTTATAATGCCGGAGAAAAAGCAGTCGCCAAATATAATTACAACATTCCTCCCTATCGGGAAACTCAAAATTATATAAAGCGTGTTTATAGTTTTTATAAGTCATACAACGGTGAATAATAATACCAATTCTAAATCAAAGCGCTATTTTTGTTGGCGTCGTTGTCGGCTTCCTCAACGTATAACCTGAAGGTCACGCGTGTACAATACGCATCGTCGCCTCCGCCTAGCCGCCTCAATATCATCTTTGATTTAGAAATACCCGCTAAGAACGAGCATAGCGAAGTTCGAAGCGATAGTCGAATTATACCCGAAGCGAAGCGTAGCGGGATAAATTTATCTGGGATGTTTTTCGACATATAGATGTTTCCGGATTTGCGCCAATCTTTTTTCTTTAATACCTTTTATTTCCATCAATTGTTTAATATTTTCAAACCGTCCTAATTTCTTACGCAAATTTAATATTTCTTCGGCTGTTACCTGACCAATCCCTGTTATTAAAAGCAATTCGTCTTCTGTAACTTGATTAATATCAAGGGGCATCCCTAATGCCAACCTTTCGGTAGCCGCCATCTTTGTAATATCAATATTTTGATTTCCGGATGCAGAATTAATAATGATTTTCATCCCATCGTTGAGCTTAAAATCAGTAAATGCAAATTCTCCGATACCGGCAGTTTTCAATAACTGTCCTGAGGAAGTTTCAGAACCAACGAAATAAACTCCTTTTGACTGATTATTTTCCACGACTTCTATTGCCAGGGAGTTATCCAATTGATCAGCAAAAACAGGAGCTTTATAGTTGATGAGTAACCTGTAAAATAAACTAAAAAAGAGGATAATCGCCAAAGTTAAGCAAACGGCGATTAGCCCCTTTATTTGACCTTCGGAAATAGTCATAGATTTATTTTTTCTTTTCCAGCCCGAAAGCATCATGCAGAGCAGTTACAGCCAGCTCTGTATATTTTCGTTGAATAATGCAGGATATTTTAATTTCCGATGTACTGATCATCATGATATTGACACTTTCGTTAGCCATCGTTGTAAACATTTTAGCGGCAACACCGGAATGGCTCACCATTCCTACGCCAATTATGGATACTTTAGCCACATCATCGTCAACTTCGACTTTTTTTGCTCCAACATCTTTTGCCGTGGCATTTACTATCTTTTGAGCCTCTTTCATATCTTTTCTAGAAACAGTGAAGGTAAGATCTGTAAAACCTTCCGCACTGATATTTTGAATAATCATATCGACGCTGATATTGTGCTCCGATAAAGGAGTAAATAAACTTGCTGCCACGCCCGGCTTATCCGGAACGTGCACTACAGTTATTTTAGCTTGATCACGATCATAAGTTATTCCGGAAACTACTTCTCGTTCCATATCTTTATCCTCCTTAGTCACAAGTGTTCCTCCTTCTTCGGAAAAAGTTGATTTCACATAAACAGGAACATTATATTTTTTGGCCATTTCCACCGAACGGGGCTGCAATACCTTTGCGCCTGTCATAGCCATTTCCAACATTTCATCATAAGNNTCTGTAAAAATATCACACTGATCTGCTTTTAGAGCTGCGGCAAGAGCTACCGCACTCGTGTCGGAACCTCCACGCCCTAGTGTCGTAATATTATTATCCTTATCCACACCTTGAAAACCGGCAATAACCACAATGGTTCCCTTCTTGAGTTCTTTTTTTATTTCTCTCGTGTCAATAAGATTGATTCTAGCCTTTTTATGAGCTGTATCCGTCAGAATTTTAACCTGAAACCCTAAAAAAGATTTTGCCCGATAACCCATCGCATTCAAAACAATGGATAAAAGAGTTATCGTAACATGCTCACCAGTGGATATTAAAGAATCATATTCTCTTTCGTCAGGATATTCGGCAGCTTTATGCGCAAGGGCGATGAGTCTGTCAGTTTCTCCGGCCATTGCCGATAACACCACTACGACTTCATTGCCTGCTTTTTTTTCACGAATTGCCTTCGCGGCCACATTTTTTATTTTTTCAATATCCGCGACTGATGTTCCCCCGAATTTCTGAACAACTAAAGCCATTTTAACTAACCTCCATTTTTGTATCTATTGCCAATTCCTTCAGTCTTTTTTCATGTCCTTTTATAACGATCCTTCTCTTATTTTCATCGAGATATTCAAATTGTATAAAAATAGTATTCTCGGGCAGAACTTGAACTATCTTCTCCGCCCACTCGATTACAACAATACCCTTCCCGCAAAAATATTCTTCGTAACCCAAATCTTCGAATTCAGAGTAACCGTTCAGCCGATACACATCAAAGTGATAAAGTTTACAGCGGGCCGGATATTCATTAATCAAGGTAAAAGTCGGAGACGTAATCTGATATTTATCGCTTACGCCTAAGCCACGGCCTAAACCACCGGTAAAACAGGTTTTGCCTGACCCAAGTTCGCCCGATAACGCTAAAACATCACCTTCCCTTAGCTTACTGCCAATGAAGCATGCTATTTTTCCTGTCTGCTCGGCACTTTTAGATATTATTTCAATCTTTGCGTTTTTCTGGCTCATTCAAAATAGCATTAAAAAGTATTTAATACCACGTCGCTACGCTCCTGGTATAGTTCGTCCAACAAATTTCAGTACGCTATGCTTCTTAAACTTGGGACTCATTATTTTTTCTCCAATAAAACAATAGCAGTGGCGTATTTTTTCGTATGCGTCAAACTCAAATGAATTTTTGTAATCTTTCTTTTTTTAATTTGAGCTTTGGCTCCGCCATAGAGTGCAAGAGCAGGTTTCCCATTTTTATCATGGACAACTTCAATATCTTTTAAGTTAACCCCCATCCCCAAACCAATACCCAATGATTTTAAAAAAGATTCCTTGGCTGCGAATCTGGCCCCGTAATGGATCGATGATTGGACATGTTTTCCACAATATTGTATTTCTCCCGTGGAAAAGACTCTATTTAAAAATTTAACACCCCGTTTTTCAATGATCTTTTCCAAGCGGCCATTTTCGACCAGATCTATTCCAATACCACAAATCATTATCTTACCTAATATGCGTGGACAATAGCGTCCGTAACTGCGGCAACTTTTTTCATTGCCGCAACATCATGTACCCGAACAATATGACATCCGTTTATTATTGCCGCAGCGACAGATGCCGCTGTGCCTTCAATTCTTTCATTAGGTTCCCCGCCGGTCACTTTGCCGATAAAAGATTTCCGGGAGGTTCCGATCATTACCGGCAATCCTAACTCTTTTAACTGGGAAAGATTTTTAATAATTTTATAATTGTCTTCCGGAGTTTTTCCAAAACCGATTCCGGGATCTATAACCAGACAATCTTTTTCTATACCTGCCTTTAGAGCTTTTTCACTGCTCTTTTTCAAATAATCCGTAATTTCTGCCATTAGATTATCATAAACTAATTTGCCCTTTTGCATGTTCCGTGGTTTGCCACGCATGTGCATAAGAATCACGGCGGCACGCGTTTCCCTGACGGCCATAGCCATATCTTTATCGCTATTTAGAGCACTTATATCATTGATTATTTCGGCACCAGCTGTTACAGCCATTCTGGCGATCTGCGCTTTTTTTGTATCAATGGAAATTGGAATTTTCACCTGTTTAACCAAGCTCTCAATAACAGGAAGGACTCGCTTTAATTCAATTGCGGCTGAAACAGATTTAGCTCCGGGACGTGTGGATTCTCCGCCAATATCGATAATATCCGCTCCTTCGCCTGCCATTTCTAATCCGCGTTCAATAGCTTTTTGCTGAGAGTAAAAAAGACCGCCATCGGAAAACGAGTCGGGCGTAACATTTAAAATACCCATGATCAGGGTTTTTTTTCCTAAATGAATTTCTCGTCTAAATGTTTTTACTACATATTCGTTTTGACTGATGTTTTTTAACAACTCCACTATATTGCCGGCGATAAAATTTAAACCAAAGGGCTGTTTTTCAATTTTTTTCACCAGCGCCAATATTTGTTTTAGTGTGCCCATTATTAAAATATCGCTTACAAGAACACTGCAAGAAACACTTCCCCGTGCAACAGCGGCATCTCCCCCTACTGATAACATCTCTTGTTTTATAATATTTGCTATCTTACATGGTTGATCTTCAAGTAAAATATTAACGTTTATTGTTTTGGAAGCCATAGCGTCAATACCATAAGGATCAACACCGATTTTTTTGAATATCACCGCAGCGTCTTCTAAATTTTTTATTTCAACTACATTCACAAGACTATACCAACATCAAATTTAATTTAAATTTACTTCAGACAAGTCAACAAAAAATATTTAGTGAAATCCATCTGGAGGAACCTGAAGCTCCTGAGGCAAAACATTGCCAATCAGAACATCTATTTCTGCTCCGTTTAAAACTTCTTTTTCTAAAAGTTCCTCGGCTATCTTGTGCAGTATTTCAATATGGTCGGTGAGAATCTTTTTTGCTTTCTCATAGTTTCGGGTAACAATAGATACAACTTCCGCATCAATGTTTTTTGCCGTATCTTCGCTGTAATCCTTATGAGTGGCAAATTCCCGTCCCAGAAAGATTTGCTCTTCTTTTTTTCCATAACTCAACGGCCCCATCTTATCGCTCATTCCCCATTCGCAGACCATCTTTCTGGCTAAATTTGTCGCCCGTTCAATATCGTTGCCGGCACCGGTAGTAAAATCATGCAAAATTATTTCCTCGGCGGCTCGTCCGCCTAATAAAATAGCGATGTTTTTCTCCAAATATTCCCGGGGATAAGTATGTTTTTCATCGATCGGCAACTGCTGGGTTAGACCAAGCGCCCTGCCCCGGGGAATTATTGTAACCTTGTGAATCGGATCGGTTCCCGGTATCATTCGCGCAACCAGAGTATGTCCTACTTCATGATAAGAGGTATTGCGCTTCTCTTCATCGCTGATAACCATACTCTTTCTTTCGGTGCCCATTAATATTTTATCTTTAGCAAACTCAAAATCTTTCATATTGACTTTGTCTTTATTATCACGGGCGGCATTGAGCACTGCTTCATTAATAAGGTTTTCAATATCTGCGCCGGATGTTCCGGGCGTCCCTCGGGCCAAAACCGCAAAATCAACATCTTCCGCAATCGGCGCTTTACGGGCATGAACTTCAAATATTTTTTCCCGGCCTTTTACATCAGGCAAGGGCACGACAACCTGTCTGTCAAAACGGCCCGGACGCAACAGGGCAGGATCAAGAACGTCAGGACGATTAGTGGCGGAAATAAGAATTACTCCTTCATTGGATTCAAATCCATCCATCTCTACCAGCAGTTGATTAAGAGTTTGCTCTCTTTCATCGTGCCCTCCCCCGAGACCTGCTCCACGATGACGGCCAACTGCATCAATTTCATCAATAAATATTATGCAGGGAGCGTTCTTTTTGGCCTGGCTGAATAAATCGCGGACGCGCGAAGCTCCGACACCGACAAACATTTCCACAAAATCAGAACCGCTGATCGTCAGAAAAGGCACTTCCGCTTCGCCGGCAATTGCCCGCGCTAAGAGTGTTTTACCGGTACCGGGCGGGCCGATAAGCAATAATCCCTTAGGAATTCTTCCGCCCAACCTTGTATATTTCTTGGGATCTTTTAAAAAATCGATAACTTCTTCCAGCTCGGCCTTGGCTTCATCAATACCGGCAACATCGGCAAAAGTAACTTTCTTGGATTTATCGGTAATCAAACGTGCTTTGCTTTTACCAAAAGCCATTGCCTTGCCGCCACCGGCTTGCATTTGGCGCATGAAAAATATCCAGACACCGATAAGAAGAATCATCGGCAGCCAGGAAACCAAAAGTGTCATATACCAGGAATCCTCAGTTGGTTTGGCCGTAATCTTAACGCCTTTTTCTCTAAATTGTGTCACCAGCCAGTCATCCTTGGGGGCATACGCTTTAAAAGCATTACCATTGGCAAGCTTACCGGTGATATTATCACCTTGAATAGTCACTTCACTTATCTCGCCTTTATTCATAAGGGCGACTATCTCACTATAATTTATGTCTTTGGTGCCTGTTTTAGGCTGGTTAAAGAGCTGCCAGACAAACAAAATTACCAGCAGTAGAGTAAGTACAAGAGCTATATTTTTTTGAGATTGATTCAATATTTTTCTCCTTAAGATCAATTATACTTTCTGATCTTTATAATAATATTTAATATAACTCAAATAATTTCTGAAGACTTCATAAAAAGACTAGTTTGTGCAAATTTGCTGTTTTCTACGATCCTACAATATCTAACTTCAGAATATTTTTTGTTTCTGCAGTTATTTTCACCCGGTCGTTTAAATGCATGTTTTCTATCCATATTACCGAAAGACGATCAACAAGCAGTATAATTTCATTACGTCTGTACTGCGGTATCTTATGGTCAATAAAGAAAGTTTTTATTTTTTGCCGGCCTTGCATGCCTAATGGTTGAAACCAATCCCCGTCTCTTCTATTGCGTATTATTATGGGATGCTGAATTTTATCTAAATCTAAATAAACTTCATTTTTGCCGCTAAAATCAAATTTTCCTTTTGTTGTAAGTTCTGAGCGAATAATAATTTTTCTTTCTTTAATATAAAGAGAGCCGGGAATATTCATAGCATATTCATATTCCATTTGTTTTGAGACGATTTGTCTTCTCTCCATGATTAAATCGTCATACTCGCGCCTGGCTTCAATCCCTAAAGGAAGAACAATTCTTTTTCCGGATTCGCACTTTTGTGCCAAATTATCCAGAGATTTTATATGGATAAAGGAAAATCCATTTTTTGCCGGACTCAAACTTTCCAAAAGAGTTTTAAATAATCTCCACCGGATAGCCAAAGGCAGTTTATTTATGTACGCTATTTTTAATAAAATCCGATTTTGTTGTCTTTGAATGAACGATGATTTCAAAACTTCATCGACATGCTGCCGGATTAATTCATCTTCCGGACGCAATATTTCCGCCATTTGCGCCAGACTTTCTTCAATTCTCGGATTAAATTTTTCTTTTAAATAAGGAATCAATTCAGATCTAATTTGATTGCGCAGATATCTCTTGTTTTCGTTGGAACTATCCTGACGATATGGAATTCCGGCTTCATTCAAGAAGCAAATAATTTCCCGTCGGGATATTTCAATCAGCGGACGGATAAATTTGCCGTCACGCATTGGTAAAATACCTTTGAGGCCTTCTAACCCGCTGCCTCGTAAAATATTGAGCAAAACAGTCTCTGCTTGATCCTGCATGTTATGCCCTACGGCAATTTTTTGCGCATGATAATCTTCGGCAACTTTATTTAAAAAGTTGTATCTTTCCTGCCGATAAAAATCTTCAGGGGAAATACCTTTTCCCATTTTTTCCTGATCCATTTTTTCGGAAACGAAAGCAAATCCCATTTTTTCCGATAAATCGCGGGAAAATTTTTCGTCTTCGTCCGATTCTGCACCCCGTAATCCAT
>DCVU01000045.1 GCA_002327415.1 Smithella sp. UBA2180 | reverse complement strand
GGGAAGATAATCCTTGCGACACAGCGTCGGCCTGTTTTTCGGACTGTGATATAAGATTTTTTTATTTTCCATAGTTTGCGTCAATAATTCCTGTATAGCCGTTCTTCACTGCCTACAGCATAAATTCCATAATATCCTTTACCGTAATGCCATCGTCACCTTCTTTGTCACAGCCGCATCTGCGTTATAGTCCTGAAGAAGATCAGCTTGTCTTATCTTTTTACTAAATAAACTATTTGCCTGTTATTTAGGAAAGCTCACCCAGAGGTGTCTCAGATGCCTTTATTGCAAAACTTTGTGATTATTTCATTTACAAATGTTGAGGGGGTTCAATTTTATAGAGTAATGCTCTTACGGTCTTACTGCGACATGGATAGTTTTTTTCGGATCCTGCTGAGCTGGGTTGGGGTTATACCCAAATATGCGGCGATAAAATGCTGGGGGATACGTCCTTCGTCACTCTGAAAATTATTTCTGAATAGCAGATAGTTGTCTAAGGCTTTTCTGGTTCCTATTTGGAGCATGTGTGATGCATAAACTACAAAATACTTTTCAACAACGCACCGGAGAAAGTTACCGAATTGGGCATTTTGAAAAGACATCTCCTGGAGCACTTTGGCCTGAAACTCAACCACAACGCTGTCGCAAAGAGCTTGAATTGTTACGTTGCATGGGGTGGATATGTCAAAGCGGCTCCGAATGAAGTCATCTTCTTTCAGAAATGACATCACAAATAATGTCCCATCTTCCTGGGTAGCAAACACGTTGAATATTCCGGAACAGTTATAGGCCCACTTGTCGCAGGACTCACCTTGTTTTGAGAAAATTTCACCTTTTTTATATTTCCTGAGTCTGCTTACACTGATAATAGTATCGATAATCTCGTCCTGCAAGGGACTGTGTTGTTGCAGATGCCACCTAAACTTCTCGACATAAATATCCATTGTTTTTTGACAGGAATCTTCTCTCATGCAATAAATATTTAAATAATTATTCTTGAATGTCAATCAATATTAATGAGATACTGTGTGCCGTCAATAATGATCAGATGTTTTCACCTTACCCTTAAAAATACGGTAAACAAAAATAGTATAGGCGACTACTACCGGCATTCCGATTATGGCGATGACGCTCATCAATTGCAGCGTTTTTAATCCAGTGGAGCTGTTATAAATCGTTATGTTCAAACTTTGATCATTGCTTGCCTTGATCAGATTGGGGAAATGAACTGCCGCCACAGCAAGCCATAGCCCAATGAAAGCAAATGACGATTCCCAGAACGGTGCAGAGTCATGTTTCTTTTTAATGGAAAATAAAATTTCCGTAAGCCACAAAAGTGTGCATAAAATCGCCACATAGAATAACCAATGGTACAGAATATCCTGAAATGTAAAAGCAATGGTAATAAAATATACTATCGCGGTTACAAAGTTGACCCATGTAAGAATCTTGACGGCGTAAAAAGCCCTCTCTCGCAACTCACCTTCAGTTTTCATTACGGCGTAAGTTGCACCCTGCAAAAGAATAGCGGCAAAACCGGTAATGCCAAATATTAGCGGCACAGGCCCAAACAGCGTGAAAAAGTTTCCGGTAAATTCCATTTTATTATCAAGCGGGACTCCATAAACAACATTACCCAGCGCTATGCCGAATAAAAGCGTAGCAAGACCACTGCCGAGAGTAAAAACCTTTTCCCAGATTCCTGATCCGGCCTTATAATAAGCGTGAAATTCAATCGAAACAGCCCGGAAGATAAGGGCAAACAAAACCAGCATCATTGCCAGATAAAAGCCGGAAAAGGCCGTGGCGTAGGCGTGAGGAAAAGCCGCGAACAGCGCGCCGCCGCCGGTAATCAGCCAGACTTCGTTGCCGTCCCAGACCGGTCCGATGGAGTTAATTAATATATCTTTCTCCTCTTTGGTCTTTCCAAGAAAAGGAAGGAGCGCCCCGATGCCCAGATCAAACCCATCCAGAAGAGAATAGCCGATAAACAATATCAATATGAGAAAAAACCAGAGTATTTGAAAGTTCTGTATGTTTTCCATCTATTCCTCCATTCCATTTCTAACCCAAAGTGCTATCTTTGATTTAGAAATGGCATAATTAATATAAATTATGCTGCCGGACCATCTTTAACAATTTTTAAAAATAGTTTTACAAACATCACCGCCAGCAAAATATAAATAAGAAAAAACATAAGTAGACTGAAAACTATTTCTCCCGCGGAAACCACCACTGACGCGGCATCAGAGGTCTTCATCAGTTTATAAATTATCCAAGGCTGGCGGCCCACTTCTGCCGCTATCCAACCTGTCTCATGAGCGATATGCGGCAGGGGTATCAGGAAAGGAAGGATAAAGAGATACAATTTGTTCTCGTATATTTTTTTAGTCCAAAGCATATATGCGCCCAGCAATCCGAGAGCAATTAAAAGTATGCCTATTCCCGCCATGATATGATAAACCTGAAACACAAAGTTAACCGGCGGCCAGTTTGCTTTGGGAAAATCATTCAATCCTTTTATTTCCGAGTTCCAGTCAAAGTTGTATAAAAAGCTCAAAGCCTTGGGGGCGTAAATTCCATAAGTCTTTTCGTTTTGCTCATCAACAAATCCCACGGCATAAAGCGGCACTCCTCTGGCAGTGTTAAAATGCCCCTCATACGCGGCCGCTTTTTCCGGCTGCATATTGATTACTTCAATCGCATGAATATGGCCCGTTGCCAATTGCAAAAGCGGTGTGACAGCAAAAAGAATGATGCCGATTTTCAGCATTGTTCTGGCCGTCTCACCGTGCAGGCCTTTTTTTACGTAATATCCGGCAATACCCGCCACCATTACCGCGCCGGTAATCCACGAAGCCATTACCGTATGACAAAACCTGATGATTGTTGATGGATTAAAAACGGCACCGGTAAAGTTGGTCAGAGCAATTTTGCCCGCTTCGTTTATCGCGTAACCGGCAGGAGTCTGCATCCAGGAATTAGCGACTACAATCCAGAAGGCGGAAAGATGACCGCCCAGAAATACCAAAAAAGCAGACAACCAGTAAACTTTCGGGGAGACCTTATCTCTGGCGAAAAGAAGCACTCCGAGAAATACTGATTCCAGAAAAAAAGCGATGACGCCTTCGACCGCGAGTATCGGGCCGAAAACATCTCCCACCGCACGGGAATATCCCGACCAATTGGTGCCGAAAGAAAATTCCATGACAATTCCGGTTGCGGCGCCTATTACGAAAATCAACCCCAGCAGCTTGACCAGAAAATCAGTTATCTTTTTATAGACTTCATCTTTTTTGGCGAGATATAGGGTTTCGGATATGAGGATAATCAGTGTAGTTCCCAGAGTCATGGCCGGGAAAAGAAAATGGAAGCCTATCGTAAAGGCGAACTGGATGCGGGCAAGGAGTATAGCGCTCATAGACACCTCCAAATTTTACCAATGAATATTAGCGAATAGAATATAACTTTTCAACAACTTATTTTTTAAACTTTCATTTGATGCTCAAATATATTATCATATAACTGCAATTAAACAACATCGGAGATTCTTCTCATGGCCAACCTCATCAAATGTAAAGCGTGCGGTTATGTAACCGGCGAGGGCAAGATAAAAGATGTATGCCCGGCCTGCGGTGTGCCGGAAAAGATGTTTGAACCTTATACAGACACTATAGCGGAAAAGAGACGCCGAATCCTGAGACTGCATATTCATCCCATTATTGTTCATTTTCCGCAATCTTTCGTCTTTACTCTCTTTGTTCTGGCCGTTTTATCTTTCGTTGTGCCGCCTAAGATTAGTGAATTTTTATTTTGCACAATACAATTGATTTCATCTGCTCTCCCACTCATTCTTATTCTGGCCTTGCTGACCGGACTTGTTGACGGCAAAACCAGATTCCGCAGGGTAACAACACCTTTTTTGAAAAAGAAAATTATATTCGGTTTAAGCTTCCTGTTCACATCTATTTTAATTGCCGCCACTGCTTTTGCACTGCCACTGTCGTCAGTATCTGTGATGGCATTATTTACCATGTTGACAATAATTGCTGTGGGCTTTAGTATTGCATTGGGGTTGATTGGCGACGAATTGCTGGATGCAAAATTACCCGGCTGATTTTTTCCGGCCATATCCGAACGCCCGTTTCTTGTAAAGAACAGCGTTTGGATTTAAAATTAATTTTTAACCGCAGGAGGTTTACTATGAGAAGAACATCCATGATTTCAACATTTGTTTTGAGCCTGTCATTATTTGTTTTAATGATTTTTTGTCTTTGTCCGCAAATGTCTTATGCCAACGCGCCACAAGACGTAAAACTGGAATACAATGCGTTAACTCAAAATTTAGCCGTCACTATCATTCATAACTCTTCATCATCTGGTTTTCACTATATCAAAAATGTCGAAATTAAGAAAAACTCGGTTGTGTTGAGCACCGAGAAATATGATTCCCAACCCGCTGGAACTTTTACTTATAATTACAAAGTACCGGCCATGGCGGGAGATAAGCTGGAAGTTACCGCTACCTGCAATTTTTTCGGAAGTAAAACTGCTACCATTACAGTATCGCCGGCAACAAAATAAATTTGACATATGTCCCCCGCTGGCGGGGGATCAAGGGGGTGGACTCATGCAAGTATAATGTTCATCCGAGTTACAGATGCTATTTATCCACCTCCGTCCTTACGGGACACCTCCGCCAGCGGAGGATATGAATGGAGATTTTTTGCAAGAAAATAACCGGGATATAGTGATCACCGGCGGAACGCTGATGACGATGTCCGCCGGAATGGAAATAATTGAAGATTCTTTTGTCGGTATTAAAGACGGTCTTATTGTCGCGGTTGGACGAAATAATGACCCCGGATTTGTCAACCCCAAGGCAAAAGAAACGATCGATGCATCCGGCTGCATTGTTATGCCCGGATTGGTCAATACGCATACGCATATACCGATGGTTTGCTTTCGAGGTATGGCTGACGATCTGCCGCTCATGGAATGGCTGAGCAAACATATTTGGCCGGCGGAGATGCGTTTCGTTAATAAAAAAATGGTTTACGACGGCGCCATGTTGGCGATGGCCGAAATGATCCTTTCCGGCACGACAACTTTTTGCGATGGCTATTTCTTTGAAGATACCATTACAGAAGCCATAAGCGCCGTTGAAATGCGCGCCGTTGTATCACAAGGATTTGCCGATGTATTCACGCCGGATAAACCTAAGTTCGATAAAATGATGACGGCAGCCAAACGTTTTGCAAAACGATGGCAGCCTTATGCTCCGATGATTACACCGGCATATTTCTGTCACTCTCCTTATACTTGTTCTCCGACAACACTACTCAACGTAAAAGAAGCCGCCCGCGAAGAAGGTATTCTATATTTGCTGCATCTGCTCGAAAATAAAGACGAGACAGATACTATCTTGAATCGTTACGGTAAAAAACCTGTGCAGCTTCTGCATGATCTGGGCGTTCTGGATGAACAAACCATAGCAGTCCATTGCAACTGGCTTACCAAAGAAGATATAGCCGTTTTTGCTGATCTGGGCGTTAAAGTTTCGCATAATCCGGAAAGCTCCATGAAACTGGCATCAGGCGTTGCTCCTGTTCCTGAAATGTTGCGGCACGGTATAGCTGTCGGGTTGGGAACGGACGGATGCGCCAGCAACAACGATATGGACATGTTTCGGGAGATGGATACGGCGGCAAAGATTCACAAAGTAACTTCTTTAAACCCTACCGTGATGAGCGCGGAAACCGTTTTGAACATGGCCACCATCGGTGGAGCAAAAGTACTGGGACTGGACGACCGGATCGGATCAATTGAAATAGGTAAACAAGCAGACATCATTATGGTGGATATGAATCAACCTCACCTC
>DCVU01000118.1 GCA_002327415.1 Smithella sp. UBA2180 | reverse complement strand
AGGGGTCCAATGTCTATTTTGGGGTATGAAGCATTAGAGGCAATGGTTCGGAACAAGGTCCAAGAATACATCCAGGCGATATTAGAGGATGAAATTGAGACATTTTTAGGGAGGAAGAAATCGGAGAGGATCAAGGTGGTAGATGGAACTGCTGGTTACCGCAACGGTCATGGGAAGCCGAAGAAGTTTACTGTAATGAACGGAACGATCCATATTCGACGACCTCGAGTAAGAGGGACGGAAGAGAATTTTGCAAGCAAGATAACACCTTTCTTTAAACGGCGGTCAAAAGAAGTGGGGCAATTGCTGCCGGAGTTATACCTGCACGGTTTGTCCAAAGGGGATTTTGAGATGGCGTTGCGGGGATTGTTGGGCGAGGGAGTGCCGTTATCATCATCGTCCATCGGGCGGTTGAAGGCCAAATGGCAGATCGAGTATGAGACGTGGAAGCGTCAGGATATTTCATCGTTGGAAGTGGTTTATCAGTGGGCGGACGGAATATATGTGAAGGCCGGTTTGGAGCAGGACAAGGCCGCGCTTCTGGCGCTGATTGGAGGGCTTACCGACGGCAGGAAAGTTTTTTTGGCCTGTGAGAGTGGCTATCGGGAGAGCAAGGCATCCTGGAGTGAAATTCTAAGGAACTTGAAGATGCGCGGCTTAAGGCTGGGCCGGTTGACGATTGCCGATGGTCATCTGGGCATATGGTCAGCCTTGGGGGGAACTTCCTGCCGAGGGGAAAGAGCAACGATGCTGGAACCACAAGATCAGAAACGTTCTCGATAGTTTTCCCAAGCGGATACGCGCCGAGGCCGGCAGAACAACTCAAAAAGATTCCTTATGCGGCAACACGCGCAGAATGTGAGCGTCTCCGGGACAGGTTTGTTGATCGATACCGGAAGGATTACTCGAAAGCGGCAGAGAAGCTTCTTGCTGATTGGGACAGAATGGTTGCCTTCTACTCATTTCCTAAGGAACATTAGTCGCACCTTCGGACCACCAATGTCGTGGAGTCCCCCTTCAGTTCGGCAAGACTCAGGACGGATGCGGCAAAACGATTCAAGAAGGTTCAGAATGCCACGGCAATGATCTGGAAGCTTCTTCAGGTGGCGGAAAAGAACTTTCGTACTTTAAAAGGTTACTGGTTATTGCCGGATGTTTATTACGGGAAACCATTTATGATGGAGTTATGAAACAAAAAAACAGAGGGTTGGAAAGGTTGGCTGCCTGATAACTATTTACACACTTATTGACAAGACTCCATCAGTTCGTTCGCTCTCAACGAGTGTCACTACGACTTACGCTTTAATGAGCCTTGATTTTTCGAAACGTAGTGATCGAAAAGTCTTAGAGCGAATTATCCCGCCGCCTTTAGGTGGCAGGGACAAACTTCATCCCGACTCGTCGGGATTCGTTTTCAGCTTGTCTCACTAAAAAAAGGGAGGAGAAAGTCGATGCACGCTTCCCCTCCCTATGATAATAGCAATAACTTTTTAGCCAAGATACTTCCAAAGCGGATTGGCGTAAAGCACAATCAACGCAATAACTAGCGCATAAATCGCCAATGATTCGATCATAGCCAGACCGACCATCATAGTTAAAAGAATTTTACCCTGAGCCTCAGGATTTCTGCCAACAGCGTTTGTTGCTCCATTCAGCCCGTTGCCCATTGCCAAACCGGGTCCCAAAGTGCCAAATGCCATTGTAATGCCGGCAACCAATATAGAAATACCAACAATGATCGTTTTCGTGTAATCAACTGTTCCCGCAGGAGCTGCAGACGCTTCTGGAGCCGCAAAAACAAAGGGAGCGCTAACTATTACCATTACCATTGCCAACAATACATAAATTAAACTTTTTTTCATTTAAAAATCTCCTTAATGAATTTATATTCAAAACCCTTTTGTTTAAGTAATTATTCACCTCCTTTTTTAAATATTCAAACCCTTTGGATTTTGACTTGTTTTCTTCTAACGATGCAAGAGGAAATTGTCAAGAAAAAATTTTACACCAACTGGCACCTTGATTTTATTTCCCAAGCAGGATAAGCTTTACTCATGAAATATTTGACGGAAAAACAAAATAAAGTTGCTTATTTGATCCAAAAAGATATGGCAGTGGTGAATTCTCCTTTTGAGAAAATAGGTGATTTTTGCGGATTAACTGGCAAAGAAGTTCTAAAAATAACAAAAGAACTTTTGAAGAAAAGTTTTATTCGCAGGTTCGGCGCTATACTTCATCATCAAAAAACAGGCTACACAAAAAACGCTTTAGTTATGTGGTCAGTGCCGCCGGATCAGATAGAAAAATCCGGTAATCTGTTTGCTGCATATGGCTCTGTCTCCCATTGTTATGAAAGAAATCCGGCCTTTAAAAATAAATATAATCTTTTTACCATGCTTCATTCCAGTGATAAAAACATATTATCATTGATACATGATATGGCAGTCGCAGCAGATCTTAATGATTACCTGATTCTGGAAAGCATTTATGAATACAAAAAAACATCCCCGGAGTATTTCAGATGAAAAAAAGTAATTCTGATTATTTTGCAGAAGCGTCTCAAGCAATTGTTGGTGGTGTTAACTCTCCGGTTCGAGCATGGAAATCTGTGGGTGGCAATCCTGTTTTTGTGAGACGTGCAAAAGGCAGCAAAATTTATGACGTATCCGGCAAAGAATATATTGATTATGTTCTTTCCTGGGGGCCGATGATTCTGGGACATGCTCATTCGAAAGTAACCACAGCTGTTTGTAACAAAGCAAAAGAGGGAGCAAGTTTCGGCGCACCAACTCATGCAGAGACGCAAATGGCAAAATTAATTTCTGAGGCCATTCCCTCGATGGAGCTTTTACGGATGACCTCCTCAGGCACCGAAGCAACGATGACAGCAATCCGCCTGGCGCGTGGCTTTACCGGTAGGGATATGATTGCGAAATTTGACGGCTGTTATCACGGTCATGCCGATTCACTTTTGATTAAAGCCGGATCAGGCGTAGTAACTTTAGGCATACCAGGTTCTCCGGGAATTCCTGCTGAACTGGCCCGGTTGACATTGAGCTTACCGTATAACGATATAGATGCACTCCAAAAAGCAACAGATCGCTATGGCTCGAGGCTAGCAGCAATTATCGTTGAGCCGGTAGCGGGAAATATGGGGGTTGTTCCACCTCAGAAGGGATTTTTAGAAAAACTCAGAGAACTTACGGCAAAAAACGGTATAGTTTTAATTTTTGACGAAGTTATCACGGGATTTCGTTTTACCTTTGGTGGCTACCAGAATTTAATTGGAATTAAGCCAGACTTGACTTGTTTGGGTAAAATCATCGGCGGAGGAATGCCTGTTGGCGCTGTCGGCGGCAAAAGAGAAATCATGGAAAAGCTCGCACCCACCGGAGACGTCTATCAAGCGGGGACTCTTTCCGGAAATCCTTTGGCGATGTGTGCGGGCTTAGCCACATTAAATATTATTAAAACAAAAATAAATTCTTTTTCCGCACTGGATGATAAAACTAACCGGCTCTGCACGGAGATAAAAGGCCTGTTTTCAACCAAAGGCATTGCCGTTTGTATAAACTGTGTTCATTCCATGTTCACTATGTTTTTCCAGCAAGGTCCCGTTTACGATTTAAACACTGCCCGGAAATCAGATACGGTAATGTTCGCCCGTTTTTTCCATGGTATGCTGAAAAATGGCATCTGGTTGGCTCCATCCCAATTTGAAGCAGGATTTTTATCTTTTGCTCATACAAAAAAAGATATCGATAAAACGATTGATGCCTGCTCAAAAACATTGAAAAATCTGTGACCAGCGCATTGACAAGCATCAATCAATACTGTAATAATCCTTTCGTAAATTACTCTAACATAATTAAACAGGAGCATGATTATGAAAAAAGCTTTGACTGCTCAATCATTTTTTGCTGGGAAAAACAAAATCGCCATTATCGGTTTGGGATATGTGGGGTTGCCTCTGGCGGCGCACTTATCGTGGCATTTTAAGGTGATCGGTTTTGATATCAGCGAAGCAAATGTTGCCGAATTAAAAAGAGGACACGACCGCACCATGGAACTCTCCGATGGTGAACTAAAAAAAGCAAAAATTCAATTTACTTCCAAACCGGCTGAGCTTTCCGCATGCAAACTTTTTATCGTAGCGGTTCCCACACCGGTTGATCACTTCCATGTTCCCGATCTCGGCGCAATGGAAAATGCATCAGCAATTATCGGCAGAAATTTATCTCCAGGTTCATGCGTGGTCTATGAATCCACCGTTTATCCGGGAGTAACTGAAGATATTTGCGTTCCTATTCTGGAGCGCGAATCCGGCCTAAAATTCGGCAAAGACTTTACTATGGGCTATTCTCCTGAACGCATCAATCCCGGAGATAAAGTTCACACCGTAAACAACACGATAAAAATAATTTCTGCTTCCGATGCGTCCACGCTTGATTTACTGGAAGGAATATACGGCGCCGTTGTTAAAGTTGGCTTGCATCGGGCTTCGTCAATAAAGGTCGCCGAAGCGGCTAAAGTTATTGAAAATACACAGCGCGATATTAATATCGCGCTGATGAACGAACTGGCCATTATTTTTAACAAAATGGGTATTGACACTCTTGAAGTTTTAGAAGCGGCAGGAACAAAATGGAATTTCCTTTCTTTCCGGCCAGGTCTTGTCGGCGGTCATTGCATTGGCGTTGACCCATATTATTTAACATATAAAGCGGAAAGCATTGGCTACCGCCCGGAAGTCATTCTTGCCGGCCGCAGAATCAATGATAATATGGGCAAGTATATAGCTGAGCGAGCCATTAAGATGATGATTGCCGCTGATATTCAGGTGCGTAAAGCGCGCGTAGCGGTTCTTGGTCTCTCGTTCAAAGAAAACGTCCCCGATTTACGCAATACACGCGTTATCGATATAATCAATGAACTGAAGGATTATGGTGTAGAGGTTTTAGCCCATGATCCACTAGCCGATCCCGAAGAAGCACGTCACCATTACAACATTCAACTTGTTTCGCTAAAAGACATTAAAGATGTAGATGCTGTTGTTTTAGCGGTAGCACACCGCAATTATCAGGAAATGGGTATTTCTCGTATAGCCGGCCTTTGTCGCAAAGGCCATCAAATTTTACTCGATATCAAGGCCATTTTTGAACCGGAAACGGCAAATTCAGCAGGAATTAATTATTGGCGTTTATAATATTTACGCTCCCTAAGGAGATGCGATGAAAAAAGCTTTTCTTACCGGTATTACCGGACAAGACGGCTCTTATTTAGCAGAATTTTTATTGGACAAAGGATATGAAGTTCACGGTTTGATCCGACGCTCGAGCTCTTTCAATACTGAGCGCATAGATCACCTTTACCATGACTTCCATACTCCGGACACAAGATTATTTCTGCATTACGGTGATTTGAGTGTTTCAGGTCATCTTATGGACTTGCTCGCATCCATCAATCCCGATGAAATTTATCATCTGGGCGCACAAAGTCACGTCCGTGTAAGTTTTGACATGCCTGAATACACAGGTGACATTACAGGATTAGGAACACTGAGAATTTTGGAAGCAATTCGCAAAACTGGTATAGAAACCAAATTTTATCAGGCATCTTCAAGCGAAATGTTCGGAGCTGCCTTACCCCCACAAAGTGAAAAAACAATGTTTCAACCACGCAGTCCTTATGCTGCCGCTAAAGTTTATGCTTATTATATTGTGCAAAACTATCGTGATGCATATGATCTTTTCGCTACAAATGGTATCCTTTTCAATCATGAATCACCTCGGCGGGGAGAAACGTTCGTCACTCGAAAAATAACCCGTGCAGCTACACAAATTAAACTGGGATTAAAAGACAAACTTTACCTTGGCAATATGGATGCTAAAAGAGACTGGGGTTTTGCAGGAGATTTTGTAGAAGCTATGTGGCTGATGCTGCAGCAGGACAAACCGGATGATTTTGTAATTGCCACCGGTGAAACTCATTCAGTACGCGAATTTACCCAAAAAGTTTTCAGTAAGCTCGATCTGGACTATAATAAATATGTTTCTGTTGACCCTAGATATTTCCGTCCTACTGAAGTCGATGTTCTGTTGGGAGACGCATCCAAAGCAAAAAAAGCCCTTGGCTGGAAGCCAAAGGTCACTTTTGATGCCCTCATTGACATGATGATCACAACCGACATGGAACTGGCCCAAAAAGAAAAAACTCTTCGGGAAGCAGGTTTTTTCTGTAAGAATAACCAACATCTTGCTTAATTTACACAAAAGGACTGACCTTGCTGAAAAATAAACGGATAACCGTTGCCGGTGGTAAAGGATTTCTGGGAAGCCATTTATTAAAGAAATTAAAAGATAACAGCTGTCGTAATATTAAAATTGCTGATCTTCCCGAATACAATCTTACCAACATCGCCGATATTCGCCGGATGTATGAAGAAACAAAACCGGAAGTAGTCATTCATCTGGCTGCCAAAGTTGGCGGTATCGGCTTTAATCAGGAAAAGCCCGCTGAACTTTTTTACGATAATTTAATCATGGGCACACAATTACTCCATGAAGCCTATTTGCGAAATGTTGAAAAATTTGTCGCTTTGGGAACAATTTGCGCCTACCCTAAGTTTACACCAGTTCCGTTCAAAGAAGAAGATATCTGGAATGGTTATCCGGAAGAAACTAACGCCCCTTATGGATTGGCGAAAAAAATGATGCTGGTCCAATCGCAGGCTTATCGTCA
>DCVU01000161.1:4628-12296 GCA_002327415.1 Smithella sp. UBA2180 | reverse complement strand
GGCCACTCGTAGAAATGCTGACAAAGTGATAAACACCCTGAATATGTTTTGCTCGATCCGTACCCACCAACAAATGCACGGAACTTATGGGGCATGCTTAGAAATTGCGCCTGTGGCTTGTTTATCCGTATTGGCCAATCAATTTCTGATGCTGGTGCATGCGGCATATTCAGCATTACTCGGCGCCTTCTTCGGTATTAGCAGGCGGTTGTTTCCTGGCGTCTTCCACCTGAAAGAAGATCCGCTTGCTAACTGGCATTGCATCATCACCAGTATGCTCGAATGTTTTCCCGAAATATTTTGCCATCTTTTCTAATGCAGCATTCTTATCCCATATCTTAAATTTCTTGATGTTCTCGAGACATGCTTCTTTGGATTCGCCAACGTATTTCTGGTATACATCAATACCACCGATGCAAGCTGCGGTATCCTTATCAAGCTTATGAATAGGGATTAACTTGCCTTCGGAATCAAACATCTTTTGGGGGTCGAAGTATGCAAGCCTTGCTATTTCAAGAAGGGTGCGTTCTGCTGATATTTCCAGCTTTTCATTACGCTTCTGGTGCAGAGCATCTATATACTCCTTTATCTTTAATTTCTTTAATAACTGGGATGCAATAGAGTCCGCGGTTTTGGCTGAATACCCTGCTCGTATTGCTGCCTTACCCCCATTACTATCTAAGCAGTATTCATGGCAGAATCGTTCTTGTTTAGTGGTTAGCTTGGGGTTTTCTATTGGTTCTGGGATTTGCTTGGGTTTGGGAATAGCTTTTGCAGGCTTTTTCTTTTTGCGTTTGAAAGCAGGTTTTGATGGGAGAATTGTTTTTTGTTTGCTCATATATGTTTCTATGCTTTTCTGTATAGAATCTGAATAAAAAGTGGCCTAAAACGTACAAAAACTGGTGAAAAATGATATTTTGATTATAAATTAAGTTTTTTGTAAAAAATATAAAAAAATAATTAGGGTAT
The DNA here is from genome assembly GCA_002327415.1 of Smithella sp. UBA2180. Taxonomy (GTDB): domain Bacteria; phylum Desulfobacterota; class Syntrophia; order Syntrophales; family Smithellaceae; genus Smithella. The sequence continues at coordinate 11,327 of DCVU01000161.1, read as the reverse complement.
AAGGTATTTATTTTGTTGGGGATTTTAATTTCTTTAAAGTTTCTTTAAAAAAAGTTTAAAAAAAGCTTTACTTTTGTTTTGAATGGATTTATATCTGTAATCAAGAAAAGAGCAAAACGCTGGCAGGGTTCAAGGATAAGGCGAACCAGTAAGTCAAACAAAAGCCAACCCAGCAAAAAGTCCCAAATTAAGTCATAGGGCAATTCGGTACCAGGGTTTTTAAATACCTGTGACATCCAGAGAAGAACGGACCAGAAGTTGAGGCCTCAGTATTCCGAGCAAAGGTCAAACGGCGCTCAAGCAAACGGATGTGATCACCGATAGGGGAGGAAGAAAATCAGGAGATGGGCGCCTGATAAGACCCCGCTGATTAAAAATAAGTGTCTGCTGCATGTAGCAGCATTGATAAGGCTTGAATAGCCGAAACACTTTATCATTTTATTTAAGGAGTACCAATCATGAAGAAAACGACAAAAATAAATAAAACTGAAAAACAAGTCGAAAAGAAAGAGGACAAAGCCGTTAGTGATTACGAGCCTCGCCGGTGCACAATAAAATATGATGCATGGGTTAAAATGTTTGATGCCCAATTAAGAAAATAAATTTACAACCTGTTAGAAGGCATTTGCGCTTCCAAAGGTAAATGCCTTTTATAGAGGATGTAAACCAAACCAAAAACAACCATAATAAAGGAGATTTAATCATGAAGAATATAATCACATCTATAGACGGCAACATTGTTGAAACGACCGAATCCATATATAATGATATGTGGAAAATTATTGACAAAGAATTAGCGGAAAGCAAAATGCACTTTGATAACAGTCCTTTCGGCGCAATCATTTATCTTTGTGATGCCGATGCGCTGGCCGCCGTAAAAATGTCCAATGATGACAAGTATTACTGGACAAAGAAAATTATCGAAGGCAAAAAAATTAATCCAAAGTTTGACATTCTAAATTACGCCAAACGGTCATTTGAAAAACAAAAATACAACCCATCGACCGTTAAAATTACGACAGCAAAAGAACGCCTTGCTGAAAAACGCTCCTTTGATTCCTTTTGGGGAACATTTTTATAATTCGAAACCCTGCTCCTTGCAGGGTCTGCCAGACATAAGCACCTGGCACTGATGAGATAGCTTTTAACCACAATATAAAGGAGAAATAAAATGACAAAGACAGAACGCATCATAAATTTCTTAACGGCTGGCCTGAAGAAAACGGAGATTCCGACCAACACCAGAAAATACCGGAAGTTCACTGGCCGGAACGAAAATAACTTTTACTTCGTTGGCAAGGCTGGTGCAGTTCGCTCAGGTCGGATTCATTCCGACTCCATCAGCATTACAGATTTGATCTGCAAGAATATGGCAATGTGGGAAAGGAAAGGAAGCATTTTAACAGTTAATAAGGAGGACAAATAAAATGATGAAGCAAGAATTCACCGCATTAATCGGCGTTAACCTACCCGATCACGACTGGGACATCGTCCAGACCGTTTATCAATTCCATCCTGCTATTTCAGACACGGATGGAAAACGGCAAATTGCTGATCTGTACCTCAGCTTCGGGATGCTCCCAATAATTGATATGCTGGAAAGAGCGCAGAAAATCGGGTTGCTGAAACAAAAAATCAGCGTACTGGAGCAGGAAATTGAACACCACAGGAACGAGATTACGGCGTTATCAAACTTTTAACCATAAAGGAGGCAATATGGAAGTTCACCACATTCAATGTAGTACAGAGGCCGATGGTTACAAACTCCGGGCTCAAATCCAAAAATTGGGATGGTTTTGCAGCCATCCTTTCCTCAACCACCTCAATCAATGGTGCGTTACCACAAATCAAATTTAACCTTTTTATCGAGCCCCTGAAATTAAGGCGCCAGGGGCTTTATTAAGCGGGTTAATTTAACAATAACCAAAACAAAAGGGGAAACTAATATGTGGGAAATCAAAATATTCAAAACCGAAAAATCCCTGAAAAACTGGCTTGAAAAAAACAAGAACAAATATCAGATCATCCAGGTGTTCGTAAATAATTCATTTGCGCTGGAAGTCAAACGCTTGAGAAAAATCTTATAAAGGAGGTGGATGATGCCAGTTGATTTCACGCCGGTAGCAATTACGATTTTCCGCCCGATCAACTGGGTGGAGAAGTTCATTGACAAGCTCCCAGCCTCAGATTTCAAGAGGCTGGGCGACCAGTGCATCCTGTTTCTCACTCCAGAATGCGCAAAGCGATTTATGAGGCGCTTCAATCATTTCGAGCCGCTGATCAAACACAAAAAGAAACTGGATTTTGATATTTCGGATTTGCCTGTCCGAATATCTGAAGAAAACCCTGCTACACTTAAGCATTTAACGCAGAGCAGGCGTAAAAAGTTCCCGGAGTATATTATAGCCTCTTACGATGGCAAGCAGGGATTTCGCTGCCAGGTGCTTGACGATGGCTATATTTACGGTACAGGCGAACTCATTAAATTATCCGGCCGGAAATGGCGCGGAACAAACTTTTATTTTGTTGATGAAAGGAAGGAGGAATCCGATGGAGACCCCAAAAAGATACACGATTAGCAGTATCTGGGCGCGGGAAAAGAACATCCCGGCAACCTTTATTGCTGTGGCAACCAGACGAACAGCAAAAGCAATCCAGCTTACAGGACAGGGCACGCTGGACGCCCGAGGTAATTGCATCAAGTGCGGACGGCCGCTAACACATCCGGTTTCCCTTCTGACTGGGGTCGGGCCAGAATGTGGACAACACTTTTGGAACGAAGCGGTACTCGGGCCATTTGGATTCACCGAGGAGCATGCAGCAAAGCTGAAGCAGATGGTTTTGAATATCCGGTTTGAAAACGTATGGCTTCCGTTATCGGCGATTAAGGAAACCACTGAAACGCTGGAAAAGATAACCATTACTGAGCCGAAAGAAAAAGCACCGCGGGCAAAGGAAGCGAAGCTGGTGGGCAAGCAGATTGAAATTCGCTTTGAATTTGATATCAAAGTAGTGGCAGCGATTAAAACGCAGGTGGAAGGACGCCGCTGGGAACCAAATAAGAAAATCTGGACGGCCCCAACTACAATTAAGAACGTTCAGACATTAAAAGCTCTTGGATTTTCCTTAACAGGAGATGATTTTAGCGAAATCATTCAAGCATACTCCAAAGAAATAGCAGGATTAACGCCAACAGATAAAATTGATTTCGGCAAACTGGATTCAATCCTCAGACCATTCCAGAAAGCTGGAGTTGAGTTCATTAACCGCTGTAATGGGAACGCCCTTGTGGCTGATGAGATGGGACTCGGAAAGACCATTCAAGCTCTCGCATGGCTGGATATTCATCCTGAGATCCGGCCTGCTGTAATCGTTGTTCCGGCCTCGCTGAAACTGAATTGGGCGAAAGAAGTTCGGCAATGGATGAATAACAAAAAGACATCTTATATCTGCTCTGGCAAATCGCCTATGGCAACCGATGTGAAACCTGTTATGGAATCTGATATCTGCATTATCAATTACGATGTTTTAACCGACTATTGGATCGAATTGTTCAAGAAAGCCGGAGTTCAGGCGATGATCCTTGATGAATCTCATTTCATCAAAAATGATTCCACAAAGCGAACAAAAGCAGTTAAAAAACTGCACCGAAGCGTAAAACATACTATCGCATTATCAGGGACACCTATTACGAACCGCCCGATTGAATTTTTCACCACAATCAAACTGCTTGCCCCCCAACTGTTCGGGAGCAGATTCCAGTATGCTATGCAGTTCTGTAACGCGCACAACAATGGGTACGGCTGGGATTTCAACGGGGCAAAGAACACGAAGGAACTCAATGACATTTTAACCTCTTCGATTATGGTGCGTAGACTGAAAAAAGATGTTTTAAAGGAACTCCCGGCAAAAGTCATTTCAGTTGTTCCAATGGAAATTGATAATCGCGCAGTTTATAACAGGGCAGAGGACGACTTCATCAAGTACCTGAAAGAGATTGATCCGAAGAAAGCGAAGAGCGCCGAAAGAGCGGAAACACTGGTGAAGATCGAAGGCATGAAACAACTCACGATTGCCGGGAAGATTAAAGCAGCTATCGCCTGGATTCAAGACCATATTGAAACCAATGGCAAGCTGGTTGTTTTCTGCACCCATAAGGAAACGATTAATTTCCTGATGGCAGAATTTAAAGATGTTGCGGTTCGGCTGGATGGAAGCACTTCTCAAACAGAACGGCAGGCTGTAGTTGATAAGTTCCAGACGGACGAAAAGATCCGGTTGTTTGTTGGTAATATGCAAGCGGCTGGTGTTGGAATTACGCTGACGGCTGCAAGTTCGGTTGCTTTCCTTGAATTGCCGTGGACGCCAGCATTAGTAAGCCAGGCATCTGACCGGGTGCATAGAATAGGGCAAAAAGATTCAGTAAATATCTATTTTTTACTGGCTGATAATACCATTGAAATTGAAATAGCGGCGATTCTTGATGAAAAACAAAAAATAATAGAGATGGTATTAGATGGCCAGGATGTTGCGGAAGAGACTCTTTTACAAAATTTAATAAATAAATATACAGAATAAAGTTTACTTTATCTTCAGGTTGATCTATTATTATTAAAACATCAACCTCAAGATAGGAAATAAAAATGATAAGAAAAAAAGCTCCATTATGTGAATGCGGATGTGGAAATGAAGTAACGCGAAGAGCAAAAGGAATGCGAAAAACGCACGGGGTCTGGAATCAATTTTTACCAGGACATAGTGGTAGAAATCTTAGTGAAGAAGTGGAAAATGCACGAAGAAAAAAAATTAGCGAGACGATGAAAAAAAGACTGAAAGAACATCCGGAAGAAGTGGAAAATAGACGCAGGCACGCAATAGGAAGAAAGCATACAGAAACAGCAAAAAAGAAAATGAGCCTTTATGCAATTGAAAGGGAAAAATTAAAAAAAGCATCAGGGTACATCGTATCAGAAGAAACCAGATTGAAAATAAGTAAAAAATCAAAAGGACGGAAACCGACAAAAGAAACCTTGTTAAAAATGAGCATGTCTCAAAAAGGGAAAGTGCTAAGTGAGGAATTAAAAAAACAATTAAGCACTGCATTAAAGAATTATTATAAAACGCATAAAAATCCTTTCAAAGGCAGGAACCATTCTAATGAATCAAAAGAAAAAATGAGCAAGGCGTTAAAAGGAATATATACCGGGGATAAGGCATCTAACTGGCAGGGTGGTGTAAGTGCTTTTCCATATGATATTACATGGACACGGCAATTACGAATGATAATCAAAGAAAGGGATAAGTACACATGCCAAAATCCAGAATGCCATGATCCATATGATGTTTTAGATGTTCACCGTATTGATTATGATAAAGAGAATTGCAATCCAAATAATTTAATAACGATCTGTAAAAAATGCCACGGAAGAACACAAAAGAATAGAAGATATTGGAAAGGCTATTACCAAGCAATTATGGAAACAATCATAAACAAATACAGGGAGGAATAAAATGAACGCAGAATTATATAGTGAATATTGTGCTTACGTTTCAAAGGCAGTTCCAAAAATCGCATACTCGTACAAAGTGCCGGAATATCTATTAGAGGAATATTGTATGGACGCTTTTCCAGCATTCGAAAAGAACTTTGATCTCAGCAAAGCGTGCCTGAAAACGTACGCCATCCGGATCTTCAAGAACATAGCAATTGATATGGCAAAGAAGGCTCCGGTCGAGGAATTCAACGAAGCGGAATACGCAGCATATATCAGTCAGGAGCATCAGGTGATTTTGTCAGATGCAATTCAATGCCTGTCTGATGCAAGTAAGTGGATCGTTGATTCTGTGCTCACCGGGCAAGCGCCGATCAAGAAAGTAAAGCGTCATGGCGGAATGGAAAAAACCCATATCAAAAAATGGCTAATTACAAAGGGGTGGACGATGAAGAAGATCGACAAATGCTTTTCTGAGATCGGCCAGATGCTTCAGGAGGTAGCGGTATGAAACGAAAAGTTAAAATGACGAGAAAGTGTGCTGAGCCGAAGCAAGATAAATTCTATTTCAAGCACCCATTCGGTGGAATGACTCCACATCCTCCGACAGATTGCAAAGCAAAATGCATTCTGGTAGATGATGAAGGGAATAGGTGGTGTGATAATTACTTTTGCGCCACCATCTGCAAACCAAAGTACTGCAAGGAACGAAACGAATATTCCGATTATTTGCACTCTAAAATGAAAGCAACCGCTATTGTAAAGGAGGAATAATGGATCTTGCAAAACTGTGCTCAGATTTTGGCATCTCTGTAAAAGAAGGCTCCAGAGCAGAATGGGTAAACATTCACTGCCCATTCTGCGCAGGATCAAAAGATTTCCATCTCGGGTATAATGTCAATCAGGATTTCTTCACCTGCTGGCGGTGTGGGTGGAAACCGAAAGAGAAAGTGATCGAAGCCCTCACGTCCGTTTCTCCGAGCGAGGCAGCAAAGTTAATAGAGAAATATGGGGGTAAAGCCGTTCGGCCTGTAAAACGTAAATCACGGCCTGTAACGGTTAAAAGAAAAGGTTTCAAATACCCGTCCCGAACAGAAGACCTTACGCATGCCCATCGGAAGTATTTGATCAGCCGAAAATTTGATCCAGATTACCTGATTGAGCGGTACAAAATTATGGGCACCGGGCCGGCAAGCAATCTGGATGG
>DCVU01000161.1:0-4579 GCA_002327415.1 Smithella sp. UBA2180 | reverse complement strand
TGTACAATTATGATCGGGCGAAGAAATCGGATTGGTGTGTGGTGTGCGAAGGGATTCTTGATGTTTGGCGGCTGGACAGTCCAGCAGTTTGCACATTCGGAACGAAATACAAAATAAAACAAATTCAACTTCTCAAAGGATTCAAGATTGTTTTTATTGCCTACGATCCTGATCCGGCTGGGCAGGAGAACGCGAAGAAAATGAAGGCTCAGCTTGAATGGGCTGGCGTAAAAGTAGAAATCATAACGAATATGCCGTGTGATCCTGGCGATATGACGCAGGCATACGCAGACGGCTTTATGAATCACCTGGAAGAAACCGCAGAAATGCTTTTAATGACAATATAAGGAGAAAAAGAAATGAAAAAGATTGAAATGCAGATAGAATGCCCGAATTGTGGAGGTACAGGGTTATATCAAGGAATGGGAGAAGGTAATGGCGCTGCTGTAATTTGCCACACCTGCAATGGCACTGCGAAGAAAACATTTAAATACTCATATAATGAATTCACAGGGAGGAAAATCAGAAAAGGCGTTCACCGAGTGTACTTATCTGGCATGGGATATAAAATAGCTACTGGCAAACTCAATTTTGCAAACGGAATAGGCGAGATTGATATGGATAAAGAAGGCGTCAGCTATGCGGAGTTCCTTAATGGTAAAATGCCTGAACATATTAAACGCCTCGGATGCCCAATGACCGCCGATCAAGGCGCGTGTCATGAAATAAAAGGGTTTGTTAATAAATGCGAAGAATTGAATGGCGGCTGGATCGGACGTATCACGAGTTGCAAATATCAGCCAAATAAACTGGAATGTTGGGAACGTTTTAAATCTTCAAAATAGGAGAAAACAAAATGACCGAATTCGCATGGGGTATGCTGGCAGGCTGGATCATTGGCGCTGGATGTGTTGGCGTATTTTATTACGCTCATTATCACGATCTGTGTGACGAAATAACGAAGCTCAGGCAGTGGGGTATCCGGCAGCGAAGAGAAAAATATTTTTAAAATATTATTTTCTTTATTCAAAACAGTATAAAGGGTATATTATATTTGCTTGGCGAAGCAATTTTCTCATACTGTAAAACAAAGTGATTAAAAGAGCATTCACAAAAGCCTTTATCAGGGGCGGTGAGTTTCTTTTTCATATCTTTTTACTTTGTTTTACTGGGATATGAGAGATTGCTTCGCCGCCTTGCCGCCCCTGATAAAGGCTTTTTTATTTTTAAATGAAGGATAGGCGAAGATGAAAAAAGAATATTCAGAAAAAATTGACAGATTATTATCCTATTACGAAGGATACAAAACCGCATTTACTGAACAGGAAGAAAATACACCAAGTCCTTTATTAATAAAAATGATTACAAGTTTAGAACATAAATTGAGCGAAGCAGATTTAAAAAATTGCATAGAACTGGCAATTATAAGCGGATGCGAAAATAAAAACATTGAAGAATGTTTTTATAATGCAGGATACGAATGCTTAGAAGCTACGGGCGGAAGCACGCCACCATCCATGAACAATAGAAAAATAGTTGACTTCGAAATTGATCCTTTTATATGGGAGAAATTTAAACAGATAAATGACACAAGACACCAACATATTTTTAAAAACAGACCAAAAAAATCAGAAAATATTTCGAACCCTCGTGAAAGAATAGTCAATCTAATCTACCACTTCATAACTGAATATGGTCCGACCTACGAATTTAAAACTTCGATAACTAAAAAATTAAAAGGGGATTAATTATGAACGGAATCCATCCCCTTTATACATTATGCTGCTCCAATGAATTTAATCAGGACTTCAAACCATTTCTTCATTTATTCGGAGTCAACGCTGGAATCCTGTTATCCCATCTGGTATCAAAAATGAATTTTTATTATACCAAAGACCTGCTCGTTGACGGCGAATGGTTTTATAGAAAGCGGGATGCTATTGAAGAAAGTACGGCGCTAACAAGGCCACAACAAAGAAATGCACTTGCTATACTTTCTAAAATTAGAATTATTGATATGCATAAAAAAGATAATCCAGCAAAAATGTATTACAAAATAAACACGTCAATTCTGCTATTTGTTTTGCATGAGTATAACGAATTTAAAAAGCATATTGAGAATAACGCACCGGAGAAATTAAGTGAAATCGGCCGCAAAGCCTTACAAGAGTATAGAAGTACTGAAACATTACCACAAGATGTACTGAAACATTACCACAAGATGTTACCAAAATTAACTTCTCTTATAAAGGATTATATTGAATTAAATTATAAGAAAATAGAGTTTAATTTTTCCTTTCAAAATTCTCAAAAAGGCTTTTTATTGGAAGCTCCAGAAGAAGCACCCGCCAAAAAACAACCAGCTAAATTTTCCTTCAATGAATCACTTTTATTGTTCCCGGCAGAATTTCAAGAAAACGAAGATTTCAAAGAACAGTGGAAAGCATGGTGGAAAATTAAAAAAAGCCATTTCAAAAAACCTATTTCAAAGCATGTTGCAAAAACAGCCGCAAAAATATTCAAAAACAATCTTTCAATGGAAGAAGTGATTGCACGCCTCAAACGTGCTGCTGATCCTGAAAAACCATATTTCCATTGCTATTTTGATGATGACAAAGGACGCACCCCCGGTAGCATAATTAAACCAAAGAAACCACCCACCTCCAAAAAACCAAAAAAGCCTTTATCGGAAATGACCAGAGCCGAGCAAGCCGATGCAAAGGAAGCCGCGAAAGAAATCAAACTGATCACCGATTATCTGGATTATTTTCATGTCGATTATGACCCGGACGCCATTGATGCTGAATTGCAGCGTGGCCGGGATTATCTGGAAGCACTTTACAAGAAAGCAGGTGACGCCAGCAAAAAACAAAAATTAGGGCCGTATGATATTGATTACGCCCGAATATGGGTGGAGCATCTCCCAGCAATGCGGGATGTTATCAAAGCGTACATTGACGATCTTGTTAAATGGGTAAACGAACCGAACGCCGGATTCTTTAAATGGGATCATAAATCATTTGTCCAATTCCGCCAAAAAATGCAACGGCAGTATTACAGTTACGACTGGGAAAAGGGACGTCCAATCCAATCATAAAAATAAATTCTAAAATCTTCCATTAATTTCAGTATAATCTAAAAAGGAAATTGCTATGGATTTTAATATACGTGTTATTGGTAATTCAGAAAATATCATNNATGCAGAAAAGCATTTATTTGGAATGGTGAACTTTTTGTATCTCATAAAAATGAAGATGGAATCTACATTATTTCACATTATATTTCTGGATTTATGGCCATTAAACGTTCTGGGAAATTAAAAGACGCCATAAAAGAAGCACAAGACGCCTTATCAGCAACATTTCCTTCCGCACGTGTTATGCGTAATAATATAAAACGGAATCTTATCCATAAAACTGGAATTATAAAATATCGAATCAATGGTGCTGAATAATGGATCAGGAATATATTGAGCGTCGAATAACAGTCGGCGCCATTACCAGCAAAGAGTTTCTTTCATTTATAGACGACCAGTTCCAGCCTGATTATATTCAATCGCCAGAAGCACGATTGATTTTATCGTGGTGTCTGGACTATTACCGGCAGTACAAGAAAGCCCCGAACCGCGACATCCAGGAAATCTTCGAAGTCAAGAAGCAAGAGCTGGATGAAGATAAAATTGATTTTATTTCTGATGTGCTGGAAGGAATGTCCGAGGAGTACGATCCAGAGCAATTCAACGCTGACTATCTATGGACACAAACCAAGGATTATTTCAAGCATCGGCACNNGAAGATCGAGCAGCAGTTAGAAAAGCATTTGAGCATTCGGTCCAGCCATTATTTCATTTTCCTGGATTGCTCGGTAAACTGATGAATGAAGAATTTGTTCGTGAGGGCTTTGTCAATTTCCTTGCTCCTGAGAAACGTGGCAAATCATTTCTGTTAGCAGAATGTGGATTCCGGGCGCAGATGGAAGGAAATAATGTTGCTTTCTTTCAGGCTGGTGATATGAGCGAAGCCCAGCAGATCAAACGTCAGGCAATCTGGCTATCTAAACGATCATATAAAGATAAGTACTGTAAAGAAATGCTCGTCCCGGTGCTGGATTGTATTTGGAATCAGATTGACGATTGTAAGAATGAAAAGAACTGTATGAATTCAGCCGAGCCCCCATTTGCAAACCAATCTGAGCAAAAGATCGCGATTAAGGAATTTGCTGAATATAAAGAGGCTTTGAAAAATAATCCGAATTATGTTCCGTGTACCGCTTGTAAGAATACTGAAAATTTCAAAGGCACTGTTTGGTACCGGCTGCGGCCAGAGGTAAAGCCTCTCACTGCTGAGGATGCCGTCCGGTATATGTTCAAATGGGGCAAGAAGTACCGGGCACGCCTGAAAATGGCAACGTATTCCAATGAATCGTTGACATCTTCAATTATCAGGAATCAGTTATTTCTGTGGGAGCATCGTGAAAACTTCGTGCCATCCGTTATCATTATTGACTACGCGGATATTATGGCTCCGGATAAAGATTGCAAACAGCTCCAGTTCAGGGAGCAGGAAAATAAGAAATGGCA
>DCVU01000071.1:4019-5485 GCA_002327415.1 Smithella sp. UBA2180 | reverse complement strand
CGCGGAAAAATATCTTCCCAATTTAGCCATCCGTAAATCAGGCCTGGACAGCTTTGTCATGCGGGGCAATCCCGCGGCCATTGATATCAAACTGGCGCAAAAAGGACTGGATACCGCCAGAAAAGCAATAATGAGTGGTAAGTACGATATGGTTATCCTTGACGAAATCAACGTTGCGTTGGATTTTAAACTCATTAAATTAAAAGAAGTTATAGAACTGATTAAAAATAAACCACCTGTGCTTAACCTCATTTTAACGGGCCGTTACGCACCCAAAGAAATAATCAAGATTGCCGACACCGTTAGCGAAGTTCAGGAAATAAAACATCACTACAATGCCGGCATTAAAGACCGGGCGGGCATTGAGTATTAATTTCAACTTCCCTCCGGTTTAAACGTTAATATTAAAGTAGGGAGCATTAATATGAAACCATCATATAAAGCCGCTCTTCTATCCGCACTTGTCTTTCCCGGTGTTGGTCAACTCTATTTAAAAAAATATTGGAGAGGATTGGCTATCATGCTTTTTGTTTTCGCCGGATTGGGTTATATCATCAGGGTAGCTACGATAGCTGCACTCAGTGTCCTTGACGATGCTGTGGTTAAGTTGCAAAATGGCACCACGGACTTGCATGAGATTTCAGGCGTTGTCGGATCAAAAATGTCAGTCACAGATCCCTATCATGACATAGTTTTCTACCTTATTATTTGCTTCTGGATATTTGCTATTATAGATGCTTATATAATTGGGAAGGAGAAAGAATCTCAGGATGAAGAGAGTTAAAAAATTGTTACTCTCATAACCAAAAAGGAGATTAAATAAATGTTCGAAGTGATATCCGTGGAAAAACTAAAAACAATGATTGGCCAAGATAATGGCACCAGTGATTGGGTTTTAATTGATCAGGCAAGAGTCAACCGGTTTGCCGATGCCGCGGATGACCATCAATGGATTCACGTTGACGTGGAACAAGCCAAGAACGGCTCCTTCGGCGGCACCATAGCGCACGGATTTCTTACACTATCCCTAATTCCATTATTCAGCAGTTCGGGTAAATACCTGCCCGAGGGTATGAAGATGGTTGTAAATTACGGCCTGAACAAAGTGCGCTTTATTGCGCCTGTTCCCGTTGGATCCAACGTCCGTTCGAAGATGGTTATTTCCGGTGTTGAAGAAAAAGACCCGGGACGACTCCTTGTGACCACAACCCACACTATTGAAATCGAAGGACATGATAAACCGGCTTGTGTTGCCGAGATGCTGGTCATGTTTATGATTTGATACCAAGTCTCCGTATAGTAGAATGATAAGAAAACACCCCCGTTCTCCAAAAGGAACGGAAGCGTTTTCTTAGACTTAGTAACCGGTCTTATTCACCCTTGAATTTCGGTTCGCGTTTTTTGAAGAAGCCGGACAGCTTATTTGCTTCGTACACCGGCTAAAAGCCCCTTGACACACAACAACC
>DCVU01000071.1:1842-4012 GCA_002327415.1 Smithella sp. UBA2180 | reverse complement strand
CTGGTAATCATATTAAAAGGCGCCGGCGAAAAAGGTTTTTGTGCCGGTTTGGACATGAAATACACCGTTGAACATGCGGACATGTTTGCCAAGCCTAATGAGCTCTATAAGTTTCAGGCCCGCTTGGGACGTTTAAATCTTGGCATGCGCAGGGCGCCCCAGCCCATAATAGGTCTGATCCACGGAGCAGCGGCCGGAGTGGGATTCAGTTTTGCTCTAGCTTCAGATCTTCGGATCATATCTCCCGATGCCCGTTTCTGTGCCGCTTATATTAATATCGGTTTGGGTGGAGCAGATATGTGCTGCAGCTATCTACTGCCGCGTATCATTGGAGCCGGTCGTGCCTATGAAATCATGTATCTGGGCGAATATATATCCGCCGAGGATGCCAGGAATCTGGGCATGATTAGCAGGATTGTTCCCAAAGAAGATCTGTATTCAACCGGCCTGCAAATAGCTCAAACAATGCTGACCAAGAATCCCTTTGCCTTAAGGCTTACCAAGGAAGCTATTAATATAAATCTGGATGCCGGCGGAATGGAGCAGGCATTGAACATTGAAGATAGGAATCAGGCCCTTATAACTCTGGCATCGGGGATAAGGCAGACCGTTTAGATAAAACACTTAAACCCTTTGTTAATAAGGGTACTTTCATTTTCAAAGATAATAATAGAACTCCGTGTTTCCCTTAGAGGGCGGAGTTCTATTATTTCGGATTAAACGACCGCAAAGTTTTCAATCGATTGATTTTTTATTGCAATGAATTGATTGCCAAATCATTTTTGTTGTTTCTTTTTTAACAAAAAAATTAACCAGTTAAGTACAATAACAGTAATAAATCATTTGTAGTACGAAAAATTCAGAATCCGATTGTTTATACATTCTGATAATCGCACGATATATGCCTGATAAAATTAAAGATTAATCACAAAAGATTGACTTATATAATTTATTAATATACTAAAATTTATTCATTATGAGGCATATATGCTGGAATTTAAAAATATTTTATATCCAATTGATCTGGATTCAAAAAATATTTATTCGTTGAGAAAAGCTCTAGAGTTTGCGCATTCTTTTAATTGCCCGATACATATATTGTACGTCAACGACATTGAAGCTGGCTATCGTCATCCGACTGATCGCGAAGATGCCGTTGCTTTGAGAGTTAAGGAACTTGTTGCCGAATCTCTTATAGAAAATATGAATATTATTTATGCTGTATCTAAAGGAGAAACAGCGGAAGAAATAGTTAAATACGCGCGAGAAAACCATATCGATCTGATTATAATTGGTCACAAACATCGAGGAAAGCTTTACGCAGCTATGTTTGACAGCACTGACATTAGTACCATTGATAAAGCTTCGTTACCTGTTTTAGTCATCCCGGAAAAATAATTTCCTTTACAAATTTAAAGATCAAAAAATATTGAATGAAACTAATGAAACAAAATTTATATATTTTACATATAACATTGTTACTACTGCTTATAATACCTTCTACATGCTTGGCCACAGATAATTCAATATATCTTGGTTCCATGCTACCCATTTGGTCTGTTCTTCCTTTTGTTGGTATTTTACTATCCATTGCTCTGATACCTCTTGTCTTTCCTCATTTCTGGCATCATCATTTCCCGAAAGTTTCTGCCTTCTGGGCATTGATATTTGCCATACCTTTTATATATTTCTTTGGAGAAAAAGCTCTTCACGAATTAGCTCATATTATAATTATCGACTACATTCCTTTTATCTTGTTGTTATGGGCGCTATTCACAGTTTCCGGAGGCATTTATATCAAAGGAACTTTAAAAGGAACTCCTGCCATAAACACTGCTATTCTGCTTACAGGAACGATAATGGCATCTGTCATTGGTACTACCGGCGCATCCATGCTTTTAATTCGTCCGATCCTGCGTTCAAATGCCTGGCGTATCTATAAAGTACACACGGTTGTTTTTTTCATTTTTTTAGTCGGTAATATAGGCGGAGCGCTCACGCCGCTGGGAGATCCGCCTTTGTTTTTGGGATTTCTGCATGGAGTTCCCTTTTGCTGGACCACGCATCTTCTGCCGGAAATGGCTTTTTCCAGTGTCATATTACTAGTTTTATATTTCACCATGGATTCTTACTATTACAAAAGAGAAAGCAAAACCGCCGTTACCGATTC
>DCVU01000071.1:0-1790 GCA_002327415.1 Smithella sp. UBA2180 | reverse complement strand
TTTACACAAAGAGAAATACACAGAAACAACGAATTCAGTTGGGCTCCAATAATGGAAGTAGCTTATCTCTTTGCCGGTATATTTATCACCATTATACCGGCGTTGGCTATTTTAAAAGCGGGAAAAGAAGGAGCATTGGCCTGGCTTATTCAATTAATAAACAAACCATCTCATTATTTTTGGGCAGTGGGAATCTTATCCAGTTTTCTCGATAATGCTCCTACTTACCTAACTTTTTTTAACAGCGCTCTGGGTAAATTCTATCCAGGAATGCCAGAGGCATCGGCGGTGGCCTTGTTGATTGTAGAAAAAATCCCTTATCTTACGGCCATTTCCTTAGGAGCTGTTTTCATGGGTGCCAATACTTACATTGGCAACGCGCCAAATTTTATGGTTAAGTCTATCGCCGAAGAAGCTGGAGTGAAAATGCCCGGTTTCTTCGGTTACATGTTTAAATATTCCATTCCTATTTTAGTCGTTTTATTTATTATAATGACATTCGTGTTTTACTAATAGCGTAAGGTCTTGATTTTCTAAAAATAATTACCTTCTTATAGAAGAGAGGAAATATTTCTTGAAGATACCCGGGAAAGCAGATATAGATTTTAAAATTGTATGGTTCTTGACATGAGGAGTAAAAAAATGGGAGCAACGTTACGTAAATCTTTAAAAACAATAGAGGATTATAAATCAGCCAATCCTCATTATACTGAACTTTTGGATATAATGGCAGACATTTTAATTTTGCGGAAAGGATACCGCAATAGTATGAAAGATCCCCTTTTCCGTGTGGAGGAAAATTTAATCACAAAAAAAATGGAAGGGGGGCTTCCCTTAATTGATTTTACTGGAAAGGATTATGATTTAACGCGTCCTAAAGAATATTTTAATGCACTAATTTCCATTGCTGAAAAAAGAATGCCCGAAGTAGCGCAAAATATTATCGATATAATCAAAAGTCAACAATTTAATTGGGAAAAGATGATTCGCATTTCTTTTGACCGCAAGGTTGAAGAAACTAATGATCAGGGATTTCCGGCAGTTCGTGAAGCCGAAGAAAGCATAGATCTAATTGATCTTTTTACCGAAGAAAGTTTAAGACCGGAACTGGAAATCATTGCTGAAAAATATGGAGAAATAGTAGAAAAATCGAAATGGTCGGAGGGGTACTGCCCCATTTGCGGCAAAGAACCGAAAATCGGTGAAATAAGGAAAGAGGAAGATGGAAAGCGGTATCTGTTTTGTCATCAGTGTGGCTTTAAATGGCATTTTAACCGGATCAAATGCCCCTTCTGCGGCAACGAAGAACAGCATTCTTTGGCTTATTTTGAAGTGGAAGGCGAAGAGCGTTATCGTGTGGATGTATGTAATAAATGTCGACGTTATATCAAAACCGTTGAATTGCCTAAATCAAGCGAAGAACCGGACCTTGATATCGAAGATATTGCAACATTGCACCTGGATATGATTGCTTACGACGAAGGTTACAACTAGAATTAAAACTATCTGATCTTTTGGTTAAATTTATCTCAAGAAGCCCGCCCCTCTTTATTTAAGAGAAGCGGGCTTTTAAAATTAAGCAGTTTTTGAAACAAGCTTCCACTTTGCCTGAGTCTATTTCCGCTTCCAGAGGAATTACCCTCCTGAATAATTTAAATATCTATGTAATAAAGATAAGATTTTCCGCACCGGCGGCCTTGACAGGATATATACCCGTAAATATATTAAGCTCGCTTGAATGGATATAGTAAAAAATGGTTCCCGAAAGGTAAGTATGGAAGATCATATAA
>DCVU01000059.1 GCA_002327415.1 Smithella sp. UBA2180 | reverse complement strand
GGGAGTAATCCTTATGGATGAAAAACAATATGTAATTGATTCACTATCCATTGATGAATCGTGGCGGATATTTCGCATTATGGCGGAATTTGTTGAGGGTATTGAGACTCTTTCTAAAGTGCATAATGCTGTTACTTTTTTCGGCTCCGCCAGACTCAAACCCGATGATATTTATTATCAGAAAGCGGAAATCCTGGCCCGGCTTCTGGTTCAGAACGGATTTAGTGTAATTACCGGCGGCGGCGGCGGAATTATGGAATCGGCCAATAAAGGCGCCAGTGAAGCCGGCGGTAAATCGGTAGGAATGAATATTCAATTGCCGTTTGAACAAAAACCGAATTCCTACGCGAATATCAATATTCATTATAAATACTTCTTTATCCGCAAGGTGATGTTTGTCAAATATGCTGTTGCGTATGTGATCCTGCCGGGCGGTTTTGGAACAATGGATGAACTTTTTGAGGCGCTTACATTAATTCAAACCAAGAAAATAAAATCCTTCCCCTTGTTCTTAATGGGGAGCGAATACTGGCAGGGCATGATAGACTGGCTAAAAAACACAATGCTGAAAGAGGGTAAAATTTCTCCTGCCGATCTCGATTTGATTCAAATCGTCGATGAACCGGAAGAAGCTGTGAAGCTCATAAAAAAATACGTTATAGTTTGATCTTCTATTTTAGTTCTTTAAAACCATGGAAAAAATCTTCGCCAATTTGAAAAAAGGTACTATTGCGCCTTGTTACCTTCTTTACGGGGAAGAAGAATATCTAATCAATGAAAACCTCAATAAAATTTTAGATATAATATTGCCGGAGAGTTCCCGGGATTTCAGCCTGTTTTATCTTGATGGCGAAAATACCGATATGGACAGCCTGATGGAAAATATTCTGACACCTTCACTTTTAGGTGACAGGAAAGTGGTTGTTGTGCAGAACACAACTATTTTTCAGTCCCGCGAAAACCTTGCCAAACTGATTCAAAAAATACGCGGCAGCATTGATGATCAGCCGGTGAAAGCGGCAAAATATTTTCTGACTTTCTTGAAAATAGCCGGTTTTTCCCTGGAGGATTTGCTCAATGCCGGTTGGCGAAAAATAACCGATGATGAGTGGAATAAAATCGTGAAAGGAGATGCGGGCGAAGAACGCGAAAAATGGCTGCCCCGCATTTTGGAGATTTGTTCCGATTCAGGACTCAACGCAGCCTCCGGCGCCGACATAACCGAGCGTCTGGAAAAAATTTTCAAGGATGGATTGCCCGCGGGCAACTGCCTGATCCTTACGGCTGAAGATGTGGATAAAAGGAAAAAGCTCTACAAAATTATTTCCGAACAAGGTGTTGTCCATTATTTCGGCGAAGTCAAAAATGAAACAGCCAGAAAAGAAACACTCCAGAAACAGGCACGGAGGCTTCTGGAGCGTTACGGCAAAAAATTATCGCCCGCAGCCTGGGTCGCTTTGGGCCGGAAAACCGGATTTGATTTAAGGCGCTCAATGTCGGAACTGGAGAAGCTCGTTTCTTTTGTCGGCGACCGCACGATAGTGGAGCAAGATGATGTTGAAGAAGCCGTCGGCAGAACAAAGGAAGATGAAGTCTTCGCTTTAACGGCCGCCTTGAGCGAAAAGAATCAACTGGCGGCGCTCGATGCTTTGAAAAACCTTTTGGATCAAGGAACTCATCATCTGATAATCCTGACCATGCTGGTTCGGGAAATCCGGCTTTTGCTGCAAGCCAGAATCCTGGTTGATTCGGGCAAACTGCCGAAATTCACTCCCGGCATGGAATACGGCTGGTTCCAGAAGGTTCTCTATCCCACTATCGGCGAATTGAACAATTCCGGGGTAAAGCGGGAAGGCCTTATTTTCAGCCAGCACCCTTTTGTTGTTTTTAATGCTTTGCGCAATTGCCGCCGTTTTACTTATCCCCGCCTCGTCAGTTTTCTTGATGAATTGCTGGAACTTGACCGCGCCTTTAAATCCTCCGCCTCCAGCCCGCAATTATTGCTGGAAATGTTTCTGATTAAAGCCTGCGCGTAGAACTGTCATTTCGAGCGTAAGCGACGAGAAATCTGTGTCTCATTCTCTTGTCATTTCGACCGCAGGGAGAAATCTATCTCCTTCTTTTGTCATTTCGACCGCAGGGAGAAGAGATCTTTAGGATTCCTCATCCACGACACGTCGGGATTCGGAATGACATTCTTCACATTCACGGCATTGATGTCAAAAACAAAAGCCGGCTCTGAATCAGAACCGGCTTTTGATGGATAGTTTTATGACTTAATTACGGTGTGTCTCCAGTTACAGTGATGGGGATTGTCGTAATATTTCCTAAAGGTGTCGTAACTTCTATAAACGCTATTCCTTGCGGGTATTGAACAGGTTCTGCTGCAAGGCAATCTGCGCCAGCTTTTACTCTAAGAACGATTGGAGTGCCGACATTGCTCGTAGAACTTGGCACGGGGGTGCCACCTACAATGCTTACTGTAGCTGCAGTCAGTGCGGTAGAACCATTAGGGATATAATAAACATCATTATCTTTTGTGGTTACAGTAGTCTCCGCCGGCATTGCATTGCTATTAACATCCATCAATTGTAGTGTAAAGAACTGCGTGCAGTTGCTTCCCATATCAACAGTTGTTGGTAATATGTTAGCATAAGAACCGGAAAGAAGAATTACAGCACTGCGTCTTACATAATTTTGCCCCCATGTTGCACTGCAGGTATTTTCCTTACTTTGAACATTAGCATAAGTAAGTGGTAAGGGGTTTCCGCTAGGTCTGGTTAGACATGCCGACGAACCTGCTGATGAATAAGGTGCGTAATACTGCTCATCAGAATCCCAGTTGCCATCTTCGTTGTAGTCAATATATAGGTCGCCTAAATCGTAAAAAGTTTCTCCGGAGTCATAAGCATTGTTGCCGTTTACATCAACAAAACTTTTTTCGCCTACGGCATAAGAAATTATTGTAGCGCGGCCATCTGTTGGTCGGTCACCACCGCTAATAAAAGAAACGCTGCAAGCACCACTTGTTGTTGTGCAAGATGCAGGGTTAATTTGTCCGCTTTCGGGAGTAACAAAATTAATTGCTGTTCCGTCTGGGACAGGATTGCCCAACCGGTCCGAAGCTACAATATTTAATTCAGTTGAAACATTGTCATAGCTCCATCCCTCAATATTGTATTTTCCAGCGCTAAGAGAAAAGGAATTCTGTGCGGGTAGACAAGTCGTTATAGTTAAAGGATTTGATTGGCTGGTAATGGAAGTGCCGTGTATTGTTGCCACAACCCAAACAGGCGTTGGCACTGTCCCGGAAGAAAGAGAAACCGATACTTCTCCGTTGGAATCGGATGTCGCCGAGGTATCGGATAATGTGATCCCCCCGGGAGCGGTTGTTGGCGATATAGTAAAATCAACAAGAATGCCGGGTATACCATTGTTGGTGCTGTCTACTACCTTAAATTTTACAAGAGAACTCGTGGGTAAGGATGAAGTACTTGCTGTTTTAGTGCCTATGATTTGGGGATCTGCTGACACAAATTGGATATTGTTGTAAGTCGGAATAGAAACAGTTATTGTTGCTGATTCACTATCGCCTGATACTGATGCCGTTATTATGTCTGATCCCGTAGCGCAGCCATTATCCTTGTATGTGGATATTACCGTACCGCTTATAGAGTTTACCGGAGAGGAGATTGTAGCGTCGCCACTGGAAACGCATGCTGAAGTAAAGGTAACAGAAATAGGAACTGTTGCCGGTGATCCACCTATGTATACTGGTACGCTTACACTACTGGTACCATATGCAGAAATTGATGAAGATCCAAAAGTAATTGTGCCAAGAGTAACAGATACGGCATTAACATTTATTCCTATAGGAGTACTGGTTACAGTTATGGTATCGTTTCCTGATGTAAATTGGGCTGATGCAGTTATGTATGTGGCACCTGCCGAATCAATACTAGCGGCGCCGACTGAGATAGTAGCAACGCCGGAAGTATTCGTAAGGGCAGTGGCAGAAGAAGGAGTAAAGGCAACAAGTGAACTGGTTGATGCAAAAGTAACAACCGCACCGCTCACCACGGTTCCGCTTGCATCTCTGAGCGTTGCTGTAGCAGTGATGGGTGTGCCAAATGTTACGGTTGTTGATGAAAGTGTTAAAGTTAGAGTAGGTGTTCCTGTTGTAGTACCTCCTCCGGTGTCACCTCCGGTATCTGCTGTGTCTGCACTGCCGCCGCAGGCGATAAGACAACAAAATAGAAATAAAGAAAAGAGCAGGCATATTGGCCGAAATTTTTTTGCTCGGATTACTTTGATCATTATTACTCTCCTTTTTTATCAGGGATCAATGATGTTTTTTTATAATGTTTGATTTTTACCAGAAATATTATTAGTTTTCAATGTTTTTTTACTCTTGCCTAATTTACTTTTATAAGCTTTTGATGAATTGAGTTGCCGGAAATTGACTACACCCATATCCTCCCCGGCATTCGCCGGGCTCTGCGCTGGCGCGAATTGGATATTGTAGGGACTGTTCCCCCGAGCAGTCCGAAGCGGTGCGTTTGGGAAACGCACCCTACGGTGAAAATTACAACGACATTAAAATATTGTTCGTTTTCATAGTTTTTTGATTTTTGTCTGCGCTTGTCTTTTCGCGCGTGGCAGTCTTTTTGACGGTCCCTTCTTTTTGAATTGGCGATCTTGATTCTCATCGTTTTTCTCCGCCGCGAAGTTGCCTTCCATCGATGGAGAAATAACCTTATTCATGATTCCTTCAAATTCTAATGATGCCAGGGATGTTTTGCCGCAACGGGTTATATAGGAAGCTATTTCGCGATCGGAAGAAACCACGATGGTCTCTTCATCGCTATTAGCGGCCATCCGCTTTATGACGTCATCGGCTTTTTCTCCATAACGGGAATAAATAATATTAATCTTCCCTTCCCGGTCTCTTTCTTCATCGGCCGAGCCGCTTTTCCAGCCGTCGAAAACCACGGTGATTTTGTGTCCTTTCTTTTTTTCATATTCGGCAAGCCGGGCGATGAGCGCACGGCGTCCCGCCTCCAGACTTTTATGTTCATAGCTCCGCAAGATGTCGGATTGCCGGATTAAATTGTAACCATCAATTAAGATAAGCATGTGCCTTGTACCTTATGTCATTTCGACCGAGAGACTGTGTCGTAATTAACTTTCATGTCATTTCGACCGCAGGGAGAAATCTTTTATCCCATCGCTTAAATCCTGCCAGTTTGGATTTATGTTATTAACAAGCCTGTTCTTCTTTTCTCTGCGCCATTTTTTTATTTCTTTTTCTCTGGCGATTGCCGCATTTATGTCTTGTGTTTCCTCGAAGTAAACTAATTTAGTTAAATTATACTTTTTAGAAAAACCTTCAATTGACTTATTTTTATGTTCGTAAATCCGGCGATACAAATCATTGGTAACGCCAGCGTAAATTACCCTGTTGTTCCAGTTAGTAAGCAAATAAACATAGTAGCTTTTCGTAAAGACCATTTAAGATTCCTCGTCGCTTGCGCTCCTTCGGAATGACATGCTTTGTAAAATAAAATTTTGTTAGATTGTGGCATATCCATGCTATTCATTCAATGAAATTCTGATGTTTTCCCGTCCGGGGGTTTTTTCTTGACTTTGGCTTGCATAGTTTGTTAGCTTGCTCCAAGTCAGTGTCATAAAGATGTCGTCATTGCGAGCTCCTGCAGGGAGCGCGGCAATCTAAGGGGCGAGACAAAAGCGAGATTGCTTTGCCTCAGGCTCGCAATGACAAAACTGGCTTGAATATCTTCGATAACAGGGTAAATCGATTTATCCGAAAAAATAATTTAGAGAGGAAATAAAAATGGAAATCAAAAAAGTTTGTGTGTTGGGCGCCGGATTGATGGGCAGCGGAATCGCGCAGATATGCGCGCAGGCGGGGTATGAAGTGGCCATGCGTGATATCGAACAGCGCTTTATCGACGGTGGAATGAACTCGATTAAGAAGAATCTTAGCCGCGATGCGGAGAAAGGCAAAATTACCAAAGAGCAGATGGAAGCTATTCTTGGCCGTATCAAGCCGACTGTGGATATCAAAGAGGCGGCAACAGGGGCGGACGTAGTGGTGGAAGTTGTCATCGAAGTTATGGATGTGAAGAAAAAAGTCTATGCGGAACTCGAGGGAATAGTTCCTCCGCATTGTCTGTTTTTTACGAACACTTCGGGACTCAGCATCACGGAAATGGCTTCCGTGACCAAACGGCCGGATAAGGTCATTGGCACTCATTTCTTCAATCCTGTTCCCGTTATGAAACTTCTGGAAATAATCTGCTGTTATCAGACTTCTGCCGAAACGCTGGAAGTCGCCAAAGCCTGGGGCAAAAAAATCGGCAAGGAAGTTATTGTGGTGAAGGAAGCTCCGGCGTTTGTCGTCAATCGCGTACTATGTTCGATGCTCAACGAAGCTTTTTTTGTTCTGGATGAAGGTCTGGCTACTCCTGAGGATATCGACAAGGGCATGATGCTGGGATGCAATCATCCCATCGGCCCGCTGGCGCTGGCCGATCTGGTTGGTTTGGATACTCTTCTGCGAATTATGGAAGGTCTGCAAAGAGAGCTGGGCGACAAATATCGTCCTGCGCCTTTTCTGAGAAAACTTGTCCGGGCGGGGAATTTCGGGCGCAAGTCCGGCCGCGGCGTATACGATTACGGCAAGAAATAAATCAGGAGAATATTTTTATGAAAACCAGGGTTACAGAACTTTTTGGTATCAAGTATCCCATTGTTTTATCCGGCATGAGCTGGATTAGTGTGCCCAAAATGGTCGCGGCTGTTTCCAACGCCGGAGGCTTGGGCATTCTGGCGACAGGTCCCTTTAATGCCGAGCAAACGCGAAAGGCAATAAAAGAGATCCGCTCTCTCACGGATAAACCATTCGGCGCCAACGCTACTCTTTTGTTCCCTGGTGCAACTGAAAATGCCAAAGTGCTGCTGGAAGAAAAAGTGCCGGTCATTAATTTTTCTCTGGGCAAGGGCGACTGGATTGTAAAGGCGGCTCATGCTTACGGTGGGAAAGTTATTGCGACTGTGGTTAACGCGCGACACGCCAAACGCGCGGAGGATTACGGTTCGGATGGCGTGATTTCCACAGGACATGAAGCTGCGGCGCATGGTGAGCACGTAACATCTCTGGTTCTCGTTCCTTCTTTGGTTGATGCTGTAAAAATACCTGTTATTGCTGCCGGCGGTTTTGGCGATGGACGCGGACTGGCGGCGGCGCTTGCCCTCGGAGCAGAAGGAATTGCCATGGGCTCGCGTTTTATGACAACAAAGGAAAGCCCGCTGCATAATGTTTATAAAAGGCTATCCATGGAAAAAGACGTGGAAGATACTTTGTATTCGGATAGATTTGACGGACTCCTCTGCCGCATCATGAAGACGGACGCTGCCCAAAGAGCCATTAAGAAAGGATTGAATCTGCCGGCGGCTTTCTTTAATGCGCAGGAAATCGCCAAACAATTAAAGATGCCTTTCTTTAAATTATTTGTTGGCGTTCTGTTGTCCGGCTGGAAAAACGCGCGTCAGCTGGCCTTTATGGCCAACGGGTTCCACGCGATCAGAATAGCTACGGAAGACGGCGACACTAAAGAAGGTGTTCTTCCTGTGGGGCAGATTACCGGCTTGATTCACGATGAACCGACCGTTGCCGAACTGATGGATAGAATGGTGGCGGCGGCAAAGAAACAGCAGCAGAAACTTGACGCTCATTTTGCTTAACCCTGATAAGCGGGATAAGGCATGTTTCAGAATAAAAAAGTAGTGGTGGTTATGCCGGCCTATAATGCCGGGAAAACCCTGCTCAAAACATATGAAGAAGTAATGGCTCAGGGCGTCGTGGACAAGGTTATCCTTGTTGACGACGCCAGCCCGGACAATACCGCGAAAGTAGCCGGGAATCTTCCCCTGACGAAAGTTTTCGTGCATGAACGCAATCTCGGCTACGGAGGCAATCAGAAAACATGCTACCGGCTGGCGCTGGAAGAAGGGGCGGATATTGTAATCATGGTGCATCCCGATTATCAGTACTCGCCCAAGCTGATTCCGGCGATGGCGTCGTTAATTGCCAACGGTCTTTATCACTGCGTGCTCGGGTCCCGAATCTTGGGCGGCTACGCACTGAAAGGCGGCATGCCGCTGTGGAAATATGTAGCTAACCGCTTTTTGACCCTTACAGAGAATATTTTAATCGGAGCGAAACTTTCCGAATATCACACCGGATACCGCGCCTTCTCCCGCGAGCTTCTGCTAAAGCTTCCCTTGAAAAATAATTCCGATGATTTTGTTTTCGATAATCAGATGCTCGCCCAAATTGTCTGGTTTGGTTACACAATAGCAGAGGTGAGTTGTCCGACAAGTTATTTTGCCGAAGCTTCATCCATTAATTTCAAACGAAGCATGGAATATGGCGTTGGCTGTTTGTGGACGGCGCTGACTTTTCGTCTGGCGAAGATGAAATTGATAAAAAACTCTCTCTTCCCCGCCTTGTAAAAAATAGTGAATGAAATTTCTTTTCACTCTTCACGTTTTATTTTTCACTTTTTTAAATTAAGCGGTTTGACTATTAGCGGCCGTTTTCAGTGCAGCGATAGTTTTCTGATAGTCGTCACTGCCGAAAACAGCGGCACCGGCAACGATAACATCGGCTCCGGCCTGAGCTATATCGCCAATGTTTTTTAGATTTACTCCTCCATCAACTTCCAGCAGTACTTTATATGGCAACGCTTCCAGCATTTTCTTTGCTCTGACAATTTTTGGTAAAGATGTTTTGATAAATTGTTGACCGCCGAATCCGGGATTGACGCTCATAATCAACAGCAGATCGATATCAGGAAGAATTTCTTCAATTTGCGTCAATGATGTTGCCGGATTTAATGAAACGCCGGCTTTTTTCCCGGCCTTTTTAATGATATCGACTGTCCGGTGAAGATGGTTGGCCGCTTCCACGTGCACGGTAATAATATCGGCGCCGGCTTGAGAAAAAGATTCGATATACCTTTCGGGATTTTCAATCATCAAGTGTACATCGAAAGGGAGTTTTGTTGTTTTTCTTAAGGTTGATATTATGGCCGGTCCCAATGTAATGTTGGGAACAAAATGACCGTCCATTACATCAATATGAATCCAGCCGGCGCCGGCTTTTTCTACGGCGGATATTTCCTCGCTCAGCCTGCTGCTGTCGGCGGAAAGGATTGAAGGTGCTATTATTATTTTCATTTAATTTTTATTTTCCCGGTTCTTTTGTGGATGTAAATTATACTAAAGAGCAGCCGTTGTCAACCGCGGGGTTGTTATCTTTGATGATCTAGTAAAAAATCAATTTTGGCCATTTTTGTCATTCCTTCGCGAAAAGACTGTGTCGCAATTGCAAATATTGATTGTGTGTAGTGAGTAATGTCCCCCGCTGGCGGGGGCAAGGGGGTGGAAGTTTTTAGAACATACGTAATATTGGCCAGTTACGTATTACGTGAATTTTAT
>DCVU01000010.1 GCA_002327415.1 Smithella sp. UBA2180 | reverse complement strand
TTTAATGCCACGGATTCAGGTTATTATTAAGGAGTAACAACAAAATGGGCGCGTCTATTCTTGGCCCAAGCTTCTTCGTTATTGTTCGGATCTAAGGGACGTTCCTCGCCATAACTAATGGTTTTTATTGTTGATTCATTAATACCCAAATTAATGAGATATTTCTTTGTTTCCTGGGCGCGTCTTTGCCCCAGAGCCATGTTGTATTCGGCAGTTCCTCTTTCATCGCAGTGTCCTTCAACAACGACCGAGGCAGTTTGATGCTTTAGTAAATAATCGGCATTGGCCTTAAGAATTTTGCGGGCGTCCGGGCGAATGCTGGAGCTGTCGTAATCGAAATTGATATCGCTAATGGGAGATTTTGCGGTTGCTTCCAAAAGGGAAGACTGTTCATTAGCGGTTTCCTTTATATTAGTAGTATCAGTTGGGGCAACAACGACATTACTTTGTTTTGTAGTATCGGTCGTTTGCGCCGGTATTTGCGTGGGTGCAACTTGCTGCTCCTGCGCAGAGCCGCTTGTTATTACCGATTTTTTTTCGGCGCAGCCGGTAAAAATTGTCAGACCAAATATAAGTGCAACAAAAATTCCTATCAAGGTTAGACTTTTTTTCATGATGATTGTTCCTCCTTTTTCAGTGTTTTTATATACGGCAAAGTATGAAAAATAACAACCTAAACATTTGTGATGATGAAATTACTTAAATCGGGGCGACCACGTCGGCATTACTAATTTATTAATGTTTTCAATAAGTACCCTTGGATTTAAACCGTTAGAATTCATGATGCAAATTTTGCTTTTTGAGTTTTTTTGAGAAACATAAACAATTTGTCTGCCGGAAGGTGACCAGGACGGTGATTCGTTATTAGCAACATTGGAAGTTAACTGCAAAGGATTATTACCGTCTTCGTCTACGGAAAAAATTTGATACTTATCGTTAACTAGTCCTTCGTATGCAAGATGATCGCCATGCGGCGACCACGCAGGGGAGGTGTTATATTTTCCTTCAAAAGTTAGCCTTTTTACATTATTTCCATCGGCATCCATTATATAAATTTGCGGGGAGCCGGCGCGATTAGAAACAAAAGCTATTTTTTTTCCATCAGGCGACCAGGCGGGAGAAACATCAATAGAATAGTTATTTGTCAGGCGTTTCAGCTTAAGAGTATCGATCTCCAGCGCATATATTTCCTCGTTGCCGTCCTTGCTTAGGGTCAGCAGTAATTTTTTGCTGTCCGGCGAGAAAGAGCCGCACATGTTCAGCCCTTCAAAAGAAGCCACTTTTTTTTCCGTACCATTTTTAAAATTCCGAAGATAAACCGCAGGTTGTCCACTTATAAAAGATGTGAAAGCAAGAAAATTTCCATCAGGCGACCAGCGCGGCGCGATTATAATGGATTGCTGATTGGTGACGCTTTTTAACTCAGAACCATCATAGTTGATAACGTAAAGATCGGATTTTGAGCCTTTCTTGGACACAAACGTAATTTTAGTGTTAAAGTCACCTTCATCATTGATAAGCGCGAGCATAATATCAGAAGCTATT
Source organism: Smithella sp. UBA2180 (assembly GCA_002327415.1). Classification (GTDB taxonomy): domain Bacteria; phylum Desulfobacterota; class Syntrophia; order Syntrophales; family Smithellaceae; genus Smithella. The sequence goes on along the minus strand of DCVU01000010.1, from coordinate 1,016 downwards.
TTTCTGGAAAGCGTTTTCAGGTTATTGATATCAGAAATATATTTTTTGTTGAAAAGAATTTCTCCCCTGGTGACTTCAAAAAGACGGCTTTCCACAATTATCTCTTTGTCGTTTTGGATTACATTACCCTGAAGTAAAAAGTCGGCGCCGATTGTTGCCCAATCGGAAAAGCGAATGCTTTCTTTTGCATCAGGCGGAGTGTTTTCTAAAAAGCCTTTTTTATTTAAAATATTGAATATTCCGGTCAGAGAAAGATCTTTTCTGATTCCGTCAGAAATTGTAGCGCCAAAATTTGCCGATTTTGTTGCGCTTGCTGTTTTGTTAGCTAAGTCAGAAATAGCAATAGGGATTTGCTGGAAATTGGGAGAATCTATATCCACATAGATCTTGGCGTCAACGCTATTGTTGAAAATTGGTACTGTAAAAAAACACCATATCAATGCTGAAATTAAATATAATTTTTTCATTAGAGAGATATTTACCTTTCGAGCATTTCACTTCGGTGATCTGATATCAATAACCGTCTCGATATTTTTTCAAATATCAGAGTAATTCTTCCGAATGAAAACGGATGCCGATTTCGATATTCTTGTCCATAATCCAGTATGGTAATGGTGGAAAGGGACTGGATTTTTTAACTGCTCGGAGAGTAGAATCGTCAAAATAACGGTTACCGGAACGTTTTTCGAAACCAATATATTCCAATGTTCCGCTGCGTGAAATCTTAACATCGATGATTGTTTCAATGTTTTCCTTGGGCATCAAAGCTTGCGGCATCGCCCAGTTTTTTTTAACTCTTGACCAGACAACTCCGATGTATTCCTTCGTTTGCGCGTTGATTGCCGATTCGGACATTTTCGCCGGGCTGGCGGCAGAGGAAACTGTTGATGTGTTAGATTTGTCACTATGATTTTTTCTAATGGCGCCGACAGCTTTTTCAATATTCAAATTACTCATTTCTTGATTTTTTGCCGGAGTGAAAACATTGCTGGTAATTTTCCGTTTTATTATTACCG
>DCVU01000020.1 GCA_002327415.1 Smithella sp. UBA2180 | reverse complement strand
CAACAAAACCGAAAGAGCCTATTAAATTTATTCCGCCATGTAATTTATTTCCGCGCGGCAAGGTCTCTGATTTTTATTTCGTCAATATTAAGATTGGCCTGCTTAAGTAAATCAAGAAATTCAACCTGACGCGATTCAGGAAGAGATTGAATATTCCCCATTTGATCATTAATGTAATCAATTTTCGCTTTCAGGTCAGCAAGCAATGGAGCCAGATCAACCGGCTGTGACGCGGCCTGTGGTGGTTTTAATTCTTCCGGTTGAGCACCGGCTTTAATCTTGATTTCTTCCAGATATTCGGGGATTGTCACATCAAATCCTCGTTTTTGTTTGATTAAGGAAGCCAGCACATCCTGAGCGGTTGCTTCACCGTGCACCAAAAACACCGGCATTTTTTTGCTCTGAAAATGTCCCAGCCAATCCATAAGCTGACTTTGTCCGGCGTGGGCGGAAAAACCACCGATGGTCCATATTTTGGCGTTTACGGCAATATCTTCATTGAAGATGCGGACTTTTTTTGCACCTTCGACTATTTTACGGCCGGGAGTTCCTTGTGCCTGAAATCCGACAAAAACAATACTTGCGCCGGAGCGCCACAAATTATGTCGCAGATGATGTTTGATTCTTCCGGCGTTGGCCATGCCGCTCGCCGAAATAATAATTGCCGAGCCTTTCATCTCATTTATTCGCATGGATTGCTCGGTTGATGAAGAAAATTGAAGCTGCGGCAAATCCAGCGGGTCTTCCCCATTTTTTAAAAGACTATGTGTTTCTTCATCCAGATATGAGCGGTATTTTCTAAATATTTCCGTGGCTTTTATAGCCAGCGGACTATCGAGAATTACAGGTATATCTTTAGGCAGTCTCCCATCGCGATTAAGAAGATAAAGCGAATAAAGCATTTCCTGAGTTCGCTCTACGGCAAAAGCGGGAATGATAATTTTCTCATTTCTGGAGTAACTGTACTGAATCGCTTCGGCCATTTCATTTAAGCTGTCCTCTTCGCCTTTATGATCGCGGTCTCCGTAAGTTGATTCCATAAAAAGGTAATCTGCTTCACTTATATTAACGGGATCTTTCATCAATAACTGATGGCAGCGGCCGATATCGCCGGAAAAAACCAGTTTTGTGGATGACCCGTTTTCTTCGATGAATAATTCCAGTATAGCCGCGCCCAATATGTGGCCGGCATCCTGAAAGTTTGCTTTTATTCCGCTGCCGGGAGTGAAACCTTCATTGTATCGTTTTGTTTTAATTAATGGACAGACGGCTTCGGCGTCTTTTGTCGTATAAAGCGGCATAATCTTTTCAGACTTACCATAGCGCTGCATTCTTCTCATTTTCGAAGTCGCATCAGTTTCCTGAATATGGGCGCTGTCCAAAAGCAGTATCTTGATTAGGTCTCCCGTCGGTTCGGTTGCGTAAACCGGACCATGAAATCCGTTTTGCACCATGCGGGGAAGCAATCCTGAGTGATCAATATGAGCATGAGTAATAAGGAAGAAATCAATATTTGCCGGGTCATAAGCGGCTATATCCCAATTGCGTTTTTCCATTTCGTCGTTGCCCTGATGCATGCCACAATCAACGGCGAATCGGGCCTTGTCCGTTTCTATAATGAAGCAGGAGCCGGTAACCTCTCTTGCTGCTCCGACAAATTTAATTTTCATTAGAAATCCTTTTTAACAAATTTAACTTTAGCCAATATCCGTTACGGTCAAACTTCCAAAACTTAAAAACACTAATCTATATCCTTATTTATTCAGGAGGAAAAAGATAATATTTTGAAAATACTCGCCGACAAAACAGGCTTGCCGCTTGTCTTTCCTGCCGATTACAGACTTGCCTTAGCCGCTTTCTTCAATTTCTTGGCTTCTTTCTTTTCTTTAGCGGACTTCACGGGTTTCTTCTTTGCATCTTTTTTTACGTCTTGTGATTTACTCATAGTCTGTCCCTCCAATTTTACAAGTTAAGATTCAGCAAAAACATCATTTTTAGATATAAGTTGTAAATGAATATAATAGAAGGAAGGTGTTTCGTCAAACATAAATTAGTGTAAAATTTCTTTTTGTTGACAATGCTTCGGTGATTAACGTAAATTTACACCAATAAATGTGAGAAAATTATGCCAGACATTAATGAAACCCAGCCGGTGATAGCCGCCTGCAATATAAAAAAATCTTTCGGCGCTTTTACCGCGGTAGATGACATTTCCTTTTCTGTTGATAAAGGGATGTGCTTCGGCATTCTGGGACCTAACGGCGCCGGTAAAACCTCCACCATCAGGATGATTTATGGTTTTTCACCGCTTACTTCCGGCGATATTTTTGTTTTCGGACTGGACATAAAAAAACTATACAGAAAAATCAAAGCCCGTATCGGCGTCTGTCAGCAGGAGAATACTCTTGATCCTGATCTGACGGTGATGCAGAATTTTGAAGTTTTCGCCCGTTATTTTAACATCGATAGAAAAACAGCCGTGGAAAGAGCCTCTTCCTTATTAAAATATTTTGCTTTGGAACAGCGCCGGCACGCGCGAGCCACGGAGCTTTCCGGAGGAATGGTGCGCCGGCTGGTCATTGCCCGCGCCTTAATCAATCAGCCTGAACTTTTGATTTTGGACGAACCAACAACAGGACTTGATCCGCAGTCGCGCCATCAGGTCTGGGAAAGACTGGAGAATCTTAAAAAGCAGGGCATAACTATTTTACTGACGACGCACTACATGGATGAGGCGGAGCACCTTTGCGATAACCTGGTAATCATGGATCGTGGTAAAATTTTGGCGCAGGGCTCGCCCCAATCACTGATCAGCGAGTACACGGGAGAAAATATTATTGAAGTCGCCGAGCCGGAAGATGATTTGCGCACGTTTTCTCGCGAAAAGAAAGTCAGGCAGGAGGATCTGGGGCATCGTCTGATTATTTACGCTGAAAACGGACATGAGCTTTACCGGGAAATCTGCGGCCGCTTTACTCACAAAAGCTGTATATTGCGTTCAGCCACTCTCGAAGATGTTTTTTTGAAATTAACCGGAAGGGAGTTGCGGGAATGAACGTTAATATATCCACCCGTTTTATTAGAATATGGCAGCGCAATCTTACAGTGTATAAAGAAAGCTGGAAAGTCAACTTTCTGCCGCCGCTTCTGGAGCCGCTTTTCTATCTTCTGGCTTTCGGTATCGGCTTCAGTGGAATGATCAACTCAGTCAGTTACGCTTCGCAAGAAGTCTCATACGTGCGTTTCATTGCGCCTTCGCTTGTGGCGATAAATATTATGAACAACGCGTTTTTCGAAAATACTTTCGGTTCCTTTGTGCGCATGTATTACCAGAAAACGTTTGACGCCATGATGGCCACTCCGCTCAATGCCGAAGAAATTATAACCGGTGAAATAGTCTGGGGAGCGACAAAAGCGGCAATTGGAACAGTTATAATGCTGATTGTAATAAGTTTCTTCGGATTGGTCAGTTATCCGGCAGGATTTTTAATTGTGTTTGCGGCATTTCTGGGCGGCATTGCCTTTGGCTCAGTGGCCATGTTATTCACCAGCAAGGTAGCAAGAATAGAGCTGTTTAATCTGCCGATTTTTTTATTCATTACGCCCATGTTTCTCTTCAGCGGCACTTTTTTTCCTATAACCGGCCTGCCTCTCTGGGCTCAATATTTCGCTCTTGTCCTGCCACTGACACATCTGGTCAATCTTGTCCGGGCTTTAAGTTTCGGCTTGTTTAATTCAGAGGCATTGATCGGTTTTTGCTACCTGATTGCTTTCTGTTTAGTCATGTTTCCACTCGCTATTCTAAAGATGCGTGACAGACTGATTAAATAATATTTGATACCGCGGCAAAATAGAAAGGGAAATATTACTTGACTAATAACAGGTAGTGTGAATAGATCAAAACACGAGCAAAATTAAGTGTGTTTATATTACGGAATGATAGATCTTTCTTAATAGATAGGACACAACCACCAAAGCTCCAAAGAGCATGGTGGTTTTTCGCTTTAAGCGGCAAAGAGCTTTTTTTTAAAAGCTTTAGAGGTAAGGCATACAAGCCCCTCACTTTTTCCTTCCTTCTCAACTAGGAGACGGATGGGGGTGATTTTGATGCTTTGTGGGGCCCCATCGGGGAAAGAAGGAACAAGAAAAATTAACAAGAAAGGGGATTAAAATGAACAAAAATTTGTATGTCGGCAACCTGTCTTACAAAATCACAGACGAGGATCTTAAGTCAAACTTTTCCGAGGCAGGAGAAGTTGAATCCGCAACGATCATTAAAGACAAGTTTACAGGGCAATCCAAAGGATTCGGTTTTGTCGAAATGAAAACAGAAGAAGGCGCGGCGGAAGCGATTAAAAAATTCAACGGCGGAACTCTTGATGGCAAGGCAATTACCGTCAACGAAGCAAGACCTAAGAAAGAATTCGGCGCCGGCGGCGGAGGCCCCAGAGGCGGCGGTAATCGCGGCGGTGGCGGCGGCGGATTCAACAGAGGCCCGAGAAGCGGCGGCGGTGGCGGTGGAAACCGTGGCGGCGGCGGTGGTGGAAGATACTAGAATTATTAAACTGGTAATATAATACATACGGTGTCATTCCCGCCCTCGAGCGGGCGAAGTGCCCCTATAGTGCCCTTTAGGGTATTTAGGGTAGGTAAATCCAGTATTTTATAAATAAAGAGCAGAAGGCTGTTTCACAAAACCTTCTGCTCTTTTTGTTTTAAAATCAAATCACCTTGCAGCAACGTCATGGTTGTGCTACCAGTGCGCCACTTTAATACAAATTCTAAATCAAAGCGCTATCTGAGCGGGTCTGGCAAAACTGGACAGGTGCATAAGTGAGGAAGATGCTCTATAGAGAATCCCAGGAGGATCAAAATTATGAGCAAAAGACCAAGACGGAATCATGCACCGACATTCAAAGCCAAGGTAGCGTTAGAAGCGCTGAGAGGTGAACAAACAATTGTTGAGCTTTCCGAGCGATACCAAGTTCATCCGAACCAGATAACGGACTGGAAGAAACAGCTTTTGGAACATGCCTCTGAAGTTTTCAGTAAAGATCGGCCACCGGAACAAGGTCCAATCGTAAAAGATCTTCATGCAAAAATCGGCCAACTGTCGATGGAGAATGATTTTTTATCAAACGCGCTCGGTCGTATCGGCGATGCGAGCGCAAAGAAATGATTGATAAGGAGGATTCTCTTCCTGTGACACGTCAATGCAAGATTCTGGAACTTTCACGATCCGGCATTTATTACACCCCGGTTCCCTTAAGCGCTATGGATATAGAGTTGATGCGCCAAATCGATGAGATTCATCTCTTGTATCCGTTCTATGGCAGCCGCAATATCCGCAATGAACTTTGGGCCAAGGGCTATAACATTGGACGCGACCGCATACGTCGTCTGATGCGACGAATGGGCATAGAGGCGCTCTACGTGAAGCCCAGACTCTCCCTTTCCCACAGTGGACATGTCAAGTATCCGTATCTTCTTCGCGGTCTTGAGGTTACCAAGGCGAATCATGTCTGGGCAACCGACATAACCTATCTTCCCATGTCCAGAGGATTTTGTTACCTGGTGGCCATTATGGATTGGGCCAGCCGAAAAGTTCTGGCTTGGCGGCTTTCCAATACTCTAGGCAGTGGCTTCTGTGTAGATGCTTTGGAAGAGGCTATTGCGAAGTATGGTTGTCCGGAAATATTCAATACGGATCAGGGCAGTCAGTTCACAGCAGAGGTATTTACGGACACCCTTCGGGGCAACAACATTGCCATCAGCATGGACGGCAAGGGTCGCTGTATGGACAACGTTTTTATCGAACGATTATGGAAAAGCGTCAAGTACGAGGACATTTATCTCAAAGCATATGCTTCGATGGCGGAGGTGAAACAAGGGCTGGCCAGTTACTTCAAGTTCTACAACGAGAAAAGATGGCATAATCACTTTGACAGGAAGACCCCGGATATGGTTTACTTCGACACCCTATCGCAGAAACAGGCTGCGGCATGAATCTTAACCCAAGGCATCTTCCCACTTATAAAGTCCTGTTTCCTGTCCTAAGAACCCAGACCACCTCAATCTTTGTTGGCATAGCCTGCCCCTGCTCAGGCCGGGGTCGGTTTCTCCTTGCCTAGCTGAAGCGGGACAGTTCCCAATAGCCAAAGGCCATTGGATAATTCGGCTTACAAAATTCAGTTCACTTTGTTCCTGAATTTTGAGTCTCATCACAACTAGCGAATTACAAACTGTAATTCTAATTTCACTGTCGCCTCGATATCATCTTTGATTTAGAATTTGTATAATAAAAAGGAATTTAATATCTATGATTCATTTCAGCGGCATCAGCAAGCAGCATGGTCCCCAAATTTTGTTTCGGGATGCCAGTTTTCAGATATTGCCCGGCAGCCGCAGCGGTTTAGTCGGGCCAAACGGCGCGGGCAAAACAAGCATCTTTCGTCTGATTATGGGCGAGGAAGAGTTCGATGCCGGAGAAATCACGAAAGCGCGCAACATTGTTTGCGGCTATTTTTCTCAGGATGTCGGCGCTATGTCCGGCCGCTCGGCGCTTCAGGAGGTCATGTCCGCCTCCGAGGCAATTGCGCAGTTAGGTGTGCAAATTCAGGAGATGGAAGCGGCCATGGGTAAGCCTTTGGAAGAAGATGAAATGGCCAAACTTCTTGAGCGTTATGGCAACATACAGGCTGAGTTCGAACATCGCGGCGGCTACGATCTGGAAAGCCGCGCGCAAATTATTTTGACCGGTCTGGGTATCGGTCCGGATGATTACCATCACCCGGTGGAAACATTTAGCGGCGGCTGGAAAATGCGCATCGCGCTGGCCAAAATCCTGTCGATCAATCCCGATGTGCTCTTGCTGGACGAACCCACCAATCATCTTGATGTGGAATCGATCATCTGGCTGGAAGAGTGGCTGTCCGGTTCATTCAAGGGCGCGCTTTTAATGACCAGCCATGACCGCGAATTTATGAACCGTGTGGTGAACCGCATTGTTGAGGTCGCTAACCGCACGATCACCACTTACAGCGGCAACTATGACTTTTACCTGCGTGAACGGGAAATCCGGTGCGAGCAGCTGCTGGCCAGCTACCGCCGTCAGCAGGAAATGCTGTCCAAGGAAGAAGACTTTATTGCCCGTTTCGCGGCGCGGGCATCTCATGCTTCTCAGGTGCAGTCACGAATCAAGAAAATCGACAAGATTGAGCGCATCGAAATCCCTGTGGAACAGCGGAACATTAAGTTCGAGTTTGCCGAGCCGCCGCGCAGCGGTGATGATGTGGTCAAACTCGAGGCCTTAAGCAAAGTCTGGCCCCGTCCCGACGGGGGCGAAAAATCTGTCTTTGGCGGTATTACCGGTGTTATCCGGCGTCAGGAAAAAATCGCCGTGGTCGGTGTCAACGGCGCCGGCAAATCCACATTTTTAAAAGTGCTGGCGGGTCAGGCCGAACCGTCAACCGGGAGCATGAATCTGGGCGCCAATGTTTATCCCGGCTATTTCAGCCAGCATGCGATGGATATTCTCGATCCGCGAAAGACCGTGCTGGAGACCATACAGGATTCCATGCCCACGGCGCATCTCGGCACACTGCGCAATCTCTGTGCCGCCTTTTTGTTTCAGGGTGATGATATTTACAAACGGATTGACAAATTATCCGGCGGTGAAAAGAGCCGGGTGGTTCTGGCGACGATGCTGGTGCAGCCGATCAACTTGCTGATCCTCGATGAACCGACCAACCATCTCGATATCCAGTCGCGCGAAACACTGCTGGCCGCGCTGCAAAACTTTACCGGTACGGTGGTGCTCGTCAGCCATGACCGCCACTTCCTGCGCTGTCTCATCAACCGTGTCTTTGAAATTGATCATGGCGAGATGTGTATTTACAACGGCAATTACGAATACTATCTGGAGAAGTCCGGCCGGGAACATCGTGCGGCCTGAAAAACTGATATTTCAAGACCTGACTCTATGCTTCATACGTAATTTCCTGTTGCCCCAAAATCCTTTTCGCTGCCTGCAAGCGTTTTGGATAAATCTAAGGCTTGCTTCAGGCGATTACAAAACTCGCCTTTGGCTCAAACAGTTGTAATCGCTGATCTTACGCTTCGCCAAGTTTTATTAGCCAAAACGTTTTCAATGGCCTCTCAAACGGATATATTTGGGGCAACAGCCCGTACTTTTCTGCTCTGCAGAACACTATGGGCTATTTGCCTGAATTGAATTTGACAAGCTTTTCCCATAAAATTGATCCATGTTCATCACAGTACTCCATGGCAAATTCACGGGTAAACTTATTGATCACTTTTGCATACTCTTCAGAAAATTTTTCGTTCTTTTCCTTAGCTTTGTGTCCTAATGGTTCGATAATGTCTGTGTAAAGCGTTTCATCTCCTGATATGAATTCCCAAAATCTTTGCCCACATAGTTTCAAATAATCGCCCTTTTCAGGCTTTTTATCTTTTCCGTAACAACAACCGTTGACCGTAACAACTTTTTGTTTAGATGTATTTGTACCAAGGATGCGTTTTGCACGCTTAAAATCATCTTTCATTCGTGCAATTTGTCGACTGTTGCCCCAATTGGGACCGGATTTAATTGAAACGATGTAAATTGCTCCGTCTTTTGAAAATTCAAGATCAATACCTTCGGAGGAAGATTTTTTACCATCGTAAACCTTACTGCATATAAAAATAGCTAATTCTTCAAGGAACCCTCCGAATATTCCTTCTTCTTGAGAAGAAAGATGTGCGTCAAGAACTGTCTTAACTAAATCTTGCGCTGTATTTTGATTTTTTGCGCGAAACAAGTATGGATTTTTTCGTGAAAGTATTTTTTTCAGTTGAAGATCGGTAAGGTTTTCGAGCCTTCGATTATGAAATTGTTGTATGTTAGGTTCGATGAATGCGATTATTTCTTTTTTTGTTATTTGTCCCATAACGCGCCGTTGCCTCACAAAGTAGTATTTGTTTTTCATTTACTTTATCACTAGCTAAATCTACATATTCCTTCAATATGTCGATTCCGACAGAATTACGTCCAAGCTTCTGCGCCACTTCACATACTGTACCGCAACCAACAAACGGATCAAGAATCCAGTCATCTGTTTTTGTGAAAAGTTTGATAAACCACTCGGGAAGATCGCGAGGGAATGTGGCACCGTGACTTCTATTCCCTGTTTCTGTCGCCATATGTAATACATTAGAAGGAAATGCCTTATCGCGTCCTACCCAGTTGGCAATGTTTTTACCAAATCCACTACCGACCTGAGAATTGAACCTTATAACATCGTTGTCCCCAAGTTTTTTCAATCGTGTTTTCGCCCAATCGCCCATTGGTACCATAACGGCTTCCTGATACATGTTAAATTTCTTAGTTTTATTAAATTGAAGACATCTTTCCCATGCATCACGAAAACGATTGGGCCATTTACCAGGATGGCTGTTTTTTTTATGCCATATAAACTCTTCTGTCCACAGCCAACCTTGGCGCCTTAATTCAAGGATCAATTCAATAACGTATGTGTGACGTTCACCGTTCACGACCTTCTCTTTAATGTTGAGAATAAATGTACCAGTTGGTTTAAGAACTCGAAAAAACTGTTCAGCGCGTGGCATAAACCATTCAACATAGTTATCCGGTGAAGTTCCACCGTACAATTTTGCTCGACAATCTGCATACGGTGGTGATGTGATAATAAGATCAAAAAAATTATCTGGATACTTATGCAAGACATCCAAACAATCACCTTGTTTTATAATAGTTTCAAGAGTTCTCATATTCCATATTCTATACGAATAAGACGTTGCCTACGACAAATTGATTGCTGTCTGTATGCTATTGCGAGACGAATTGGTGTATTCAGTAAATTTCTCGGCGATGGTTCTTATCGTTTGTTCGAACTCCGCTTCGTCCTTGTCCAGTAACGTCATGCGGAAGCCGAGCAATGATGTGAAGAAAGATGTTAGCGGAACCACGCAGATGCCTGTCGCCGCGAGAAGATAATAAACAAATCTCTTATCATGTTCGATAGGCTCCTTGACGAGGTTTTCCACGAATTCTCTAATCTCTTTGTTTTTAATATGAATCTTCTGATTGCTGTTGAGGCCGGATTCATTGAAAACAATTGTCATATAAAAAGCGCCGTTGGTTTTGTTAACCATCAGGCAGGGGACATCCTTTAAAATTTTGTAAGCTATATCCGAAAGCTTTTCATAATGCTTTTTGCGTTCATCCAGATAATTATGATATTCGGGATGCGTCATTATTTTGGGAATCGCCAATTGCGGAAGCGTCGTTGAACAAACCTCCGACATTTTCTGATGCAGGATGGTGTTGATGAAGCGGTCGAAAATAGGGTCTTTGCCGGAGTTGTAAACTTCCATCCAGCCGCAGCGCGACCCGGGCCAAGGCAGTTCCTTGGAAATTCCTTTCATGCTGATTGCCGGAACAGTGCCGACTATGTCGGAAAGAGGTACGGTTTTTTTGCCGTTGAAAACAATATTAATGTAGGTTTCGTCAAAGACGAGGAAAAGATCGTTTTCTTTGGCTATCCTCACAATATTCCGGAGCGTCTCCTCGGGATAAACAAAACCGGTGGGGTTATCGGGATTGATAACCAGAATTCCGACGATTGCTCTGTGGCTTCTTACTTTTTGTTCCAGTTCACGCATATCCGGAGACCAGCCGTTATAAGGATTGAGGCGATATGTGTTGGGCGGGAAAGACGCGTGCAGAACCTCCGCCATAAAGTGCGTGGAATAAGTTGGCTCCGGCATAATCATGCGCGCGTCAACCTGAATGGAGCTATAAGCGCGCGCGATGGCATCGCCCAAGCCGTTGAAAAATATTATATCTTCGGGAGTAATCTGCGTCTTTCCGCGAGCATTGAGGCGGTCGGCAAGAAATTTTCTTGTTGAATCAACACCTTTTGTCGGTGAATAAGCGAAGGAAGCGTCATCTTTTATTATCTCGGTAAGAACTTCCTTCATCCAGCCGGGAATCTTTTCTCCCTTCTGCACTGGGTCGCCGATGTTTTCCCAGATTATATTAACGCCCAATTCTTTAAGCTTGTTGGCGATAAGCACGATATTGCGGATTTCATATGTCAGCCCGCTTCCGCCGCGGGAAATTTCAAAACGCATAAGTATTTTAACCCCTTAGAGAGTAAGTTTTATTTTATAGTATAAATTTATTTAAATTTCCAGCTTTTTATGTTATCGGAGCACCAAATCGTGTGCCCCAGACGCGGCATTTAAGAAAGAGGAACATCCATGGAAGAAACAAAAAGTTTTGCTGAAATGCTGGAAGAAACAAATCTTGTCCCCAAACATTTTGACGCCGGAGAAAAAACGGAAGCTATCGTTGTAAAAATTTCACCGGAATGGATATTCATAGATTTGGGCGCGAAAAGCGAAGGTTATCTCGATAAAAATGAGTTTATGGACGAAGAGGGCAATCTTACCGTAAAAGAGGGCGATACCATCACCGCGTACTTTATTTCCTCGCGCCATGGTGAAAAACTTTTTACCACTAAATTGCTGACAAGCAAAAGCGTTGACGACTTTTTATTAAACGCCTACCAAAATCAAATTCCTCTGGAAGCGGCCGTGGAGAAGGAAATCAAAGGCGGTTTTTCCATCAGGATCAATCCCAATGCCAGCGGCTTTTGTCCGTACTCACAGATGGATGTGAGAAGAATAGACGATGTCGCCGCTTATGTCGGCAAGAAATTTGAATTTGTCGTTGCCGAATATTCGGAAAACGGACGCAATATAATTCTGTCGCGCCGTCCTCTTCTCGAAAAAATAGAACAGGAAAAGAAAAGCGCGCTCAAGGAATCTCTGAAAAAGGGGATGAGCGTGAGCGGTGTGGTCGCCAGTGTGCAGAAATTCGGCGCTTTCATCGATCTCGGCGGTATTCAGGCTCTTCTGCCCGTTTCGGAAATGGGTTGGGGCAGGGTGGACGATCCCAAAGTACTTTATTCTCCCGGTGACAAGGTTGAGGCTGTTGTCATTAATATTGACTGGGAAAGTAATCGCATCACCTTATCAGCCAAAGCAACCTTACCTAATCCGTGGGATGAGGTTGTTAGAAAGTACGCCGAAGGAAGTGTGCTGAAAGGCAAGGTTTCTCATCTGACCAATTTCGGCGCTTTCGTTACCATCGAGGCCGGAGTGGAAGGGCTTTTGCATATTTCCAAAATCGCGCGCGGCAAAAAAATCAAGCACGCCTGCGACGTTCTGAAAGCCGGCGAAGAAGTAGAAATCAGGATTGAAAAGATCGACCGCGAAAACAAAAAGATTTCGCTGGATATGGCTGGCAACGATAAAGATACTTCTGTCGCCGGCGAGGATGAGGACTTCCGCAGTTACATCGCCCCGGCGCCTAAGACTATGGGTACTTTTGGTGATCTGCTGAGGAATAAAAAGATTTAAGCTTTTTATTTTTGAACCGCTCGTGTCATTCCCGCACAGAGATTGTGTCATAATTACTTTTTTGTCATTCCGTGCAAGCGAAGCGCGACACGAAATCTAGTAATTTCAGCAAGTTCTGGATGCCGG
>DCVU01000163.1 GCA_002327415.1 Smithella sp. UBA2180 | reverse complement strand
TCATTCTCCTTAAGCTTGCTGCGATATGATGACGTTCATTTCACGCCTCGACAGCTTGTTGCGAGGTGTTTGATTTCCGGGGTGAATGGATTCCATGAAGATGCTCATGCACATCTGCTGCGGACCCTGCACGATTCATCCCTTGAAGGAATTGCGAACTCATGGGCATCAAATTACCGGAGTTTTTTACAATCCCAACATTCATCCTTATCAGGAATACCAAAGACGCCGCCAGGCTCTTATTGATTATTCTGATAAAACATTTTTAAATATTGTCTGGTCGGAAGGATATCCATTGGAAGAATTTTTACGAGCAGTTGCTAATCTAAAAGAAAACGAAAGATGCGCTTTCTGTCTGAGAGATCGTCTGGCCTATACTGCAGAAATGGCAATTCAGGAAAAATACGATGGTTTTACGACCACATTGCTTTACAGCAAATATCAAAAGCATGATATGATTAAGGAAATCGGGAAAACCTTGGGCCAGCAACTGGGAATATTCTTTTATTATCAGGATTTTCGTACCGGATGGGCCGAAGGTGTAAAAATATCCAAAGAGTTGGATATGTATCGCCAGCCTTATTGCGGTTGTATTTACAGCGAAAAGCATAGATATTACAAATAAAATAAATAACTTACATATAAAGCATATCAGCCGTGGCTTTTTTACCACACAAAAACAAAGAAAAGCTGATTTAATCAATCCGCATTTATATAAAAATACAATTATTACAAAGATTTATCTTTTGTGACAAATATTACAGGACATGGTATGCTAATTGCTGTGATTTAAGTATCAATTTTTTGTTTTGGAAAGAGGCTATGAATCTTCAGCGTACAATAAAGAAAGAAATAAATTGTTTCAATATAGGTTTGCATACCGGACGTAAGGTTAACATGAAGATAAAACCGGCGCCGGCTGATACAGGTATAGTTTTTATCCGCAAGGATTTGCTCGACGCAACGCCTATTGAGGCCCGCTACGACAATGTTTGTGATACGACACTGGCCACAACATTAGGGTCCAACGGAGTTACTGTTTCTACCGTGGAACATCTTTTATCGGCGTTCAGCGGTATGGGTGTTGATAACGCTGTTGTAGAGCTGGATTCTTTTGAAGTGCCTGTTATGGACGGCAGCGCGCTTCCTTTTGTGAATATGCTCAAGGAAGTCGGCACACACGTTCAGAAGAAAAATAAAAAACTGCTGATTATTAAGAAACCCGTATCTGTGAATAACGGTGATGGCAGCGCCATGTTTGTGCCTTCGGATGAATTTAAAATAACTTATGAAATCGATTTCAAACATCCTGTTATCGGCAAACAATCATATAGTATGACTTTTTCAGATGAAGGGTATGAAAAAGAAATTTGTGCCGCTCAGACTTTCGGTTTCCTAAAAGATCTGGAATTTTTGCAGGCGAAAGGCCTGGCGCTGGGCGGATCTCTGAAAAATGCAATTGTTCTCGATGAAAAGAAAATTATCAATAAAGAAGAACAACGCATTGAGAATGTTTTTGTAAAGCATAAAATTCTTGATGCGATCGGAGATTTATTTTTGCTGGGGATGCCGATTATAGGCCATTTCATAGCTTATAAATCCGGCCATCGTTTGAATAATCTTTTGCTTAGAGAGTTGATGGCCAAAAAAGAATGTTGGGAAATTGTCAATTGTATTAATAAAGAAGAAGTACATAAGCTTAATTTTCTCAAAAAAATTCCTTCCTTTAAAATTCTTGACGCCATTCGGGCTTAACCCAAATAAATCTTGATTTTTATCGCTAGGTTGCCTAAGATTACAGCTTAAAATTTTAAGGCGAGCTTTTTTCATGCGTTTACCCGTATTTGATTTTAAATATAGGTACGATTTTGATTGCTTTAAATTTTGGATAAACAGGCGTTTTATGAATAATATAAAAAATAAAAAATTGTTTTTGATTTTCTTGTTTCTTATTTTTGGTTCTATGGCACTGCCAATGCGGGTGCAGGCTATTGAACCGAAAATTACGGATATTTTGATTACAAATAACAGAGAAAACGTTCTTTTATATGCGCGCCTGGTCAATGGTTTTAAACCCGAAATGGAAATGGCGGTTTTAGCCGGAATTCCCGCAGTCTTTACTCTGCGGCTTGAGGTTCATCAGGAAAGATCTTTTGTATGGGATAAAACAATAGCCAGTCATGAAATCAAACGCACTATAAAATATGACAATCTCAAAAAAACGTTTAGTGTTTACATTAATGGCAACCCACAGCCTGTTATTTTTTCTGATTTTGAAAGTGCGCAAAAGGCAATGGCTGATTTTAATGGACTTATTGCTGTTCCTCTTTCATCTCTTACGAAGGGGAAAAATTATTATATGCTGATTAAAGTTAAAATGGATAAGGTGCGCCTGCCTTTGCACATGGAATATGTATTTTTCTTCGTTTCTTACTGGGATTTCGAGACGGCATGGAATCGACAGAATTTTTCCTATTAGCGGGTAAATTCATTTTAGTGTGCGAAAGTGGACTTGATTAGCTGATGAGAATAAAACAAAAGAAAAGCAATATCGATGAAAATGAATTAAAAAAACGGCGCCGCGAACGGATTATTATTGTAATTGTGGGCATTTTAGCAATTACCTTTACGCTGCTTGCCAGTCAATTTTTCAACAAGAATGATTTGCCTCTATCAACAAACATTTTCGTTTATGGTCTTACCAGCATTAATGTTATTCTGATAATTCTTCTGCTCTTTCTGATTATCAGGAATGTCGTCAAACTTTTTTATGAGCACCGCCGCGGAATTATCGGTTCCCGATTAAGAACGAAGCTGGTGGCTACTTTTGTCGGATTATCTCTTATTCCGACGATTCTGCTTTTTTTATTTGCAGTCAATTTTCTTTCTTACAGCATGGAGTTCTGGTTCAATATTAAGATTGGCGATGCGTTAAACCGGTCGTTGGAAGTGGCTCAAGTTTATTACCAACAAATGGAAGAACAAGCCAAGTTCAATGCCCGTCAAATCAGCGCCGATATTACCAGAAACCATCTCTATGAAAGTGAAAGGGTTGAGTACCTGAAAAGTTTCATTGGTCAGCGCCAAAAGAATTATAAGGTGGGCATGGTCGAAACTTATTTTGATTCTCAAAAAGAAAGAATGGTTTTTACTGATGCCGAACATCCGGAACTTACCCCGGTAACCCTCGATCCGAAAATGATAGAAGATATTTATTCCGGTAAAGAACAAGCTACGATTCAGCCCACTAATATCGGAGATGCAGTTGTCGGTATAGTGCCGGTTTTTTCTCCTGCGGTGCCTTCGGAAGTAATTGGCCGTGTCTCGGTAAGTTATGTTATCCCGAAAGGCTTTGTAGATAAACTCAGAAGCATAGCCGACGCCTCCGAACAGTATGGCAAAATTAAACTTTTAAAAAATCCGATTAAATCAAATTACATTATTACGCTGTCCATAGTGACTCTGGTCATTATATTTTTGGCGACATGGTTTGGATTGACTTTGGCCAAGGGAATCACTGATCCTATTCAAGATCTTGTTCTGGCCACTAATAGAATTACACAGGGAGATTTGGATAGCCGTATTGATATTGAGGCAGACGATGAAATTGGACTTTTAGTGAAATCCTTTAATCAGATGACTGTGGATTTAAAGA
This sequence comes from Smithella sp. UBA2180, assembly GCA_002327415.1. GTDB lineage: Bacteria > Desulfobacterota > Syntrophia > Syntrophales > Smithellaceae > Smithella. Next base: position 1,306 of record DCVU01000163.1, on the reverse strand, counting down.
AAAGCAAAAACAGTGTGGAAGAAGCGAACACAAATCTGGAGCAGCGGCGAAAATATATGGAAACAGTTTTGCGCAATGTTTCTGCGGGGGTTATTTCCGTGGATAAAGCCGGAATGATCACTACTATTAATCGTGCTGCGGAAAAAATGTTTGATATTAAGGCGGAAAAAGTTCTTTTTCAAAATTATCGCGATTTAATGATGCCGGAACATCTTTCTCTGGTTGACGAATTTCTGCAGGAAATAAAAGAAAACAACGAGAGCGTATTGGAAAAGCAGTTGGAAATTATGCTTAAGGATAAAGCCATTACGGTTCTTCTGACTATTACAACAATTCTTGATGAGGAAGGTAATGATTCCGGTATTGTTGTGGTTTTTGAAGATTTGACTCAACTTCAAAAAGCGGAACGTGCTGCTGCCTGGCGTGAAGTAGCCCGCCGCATGGCGCATGAAATTAAAAATCCGCTGACGCCAGTTCAGCTTTCCGCACAAAGATTACAGAAAAAATATGGAGATAAATTAGGAGAAGAAGGCTCTGTATTTAAAGAGTGCACTCAGACAATTATTGATCAGGTTGAGGTGCTGAAGAATCTGGTCAATGAATTTTCCCGTTATGCGCGAATGCCGGTAACTTCTTTGGCACTTAATGATTTGAACGCTGTAGCTGCCGAAGCCGTTTTACTTTTTCAGGATGCGCACAAAGATATCGTTTTTGAATTTAAGCCCGCTGAAGGGCTGCCGAAATTTGATCTGGATGGCGAGCAGATTAACAGGGTAATGATCAATCTACTGGATAATGCCGTTGCGGCGATTGATAAGAAAAGTGGTCATATCGATATTGTTGTTAGCTATGATGAACAACACCACAAGGCCACTGTGGCTGTGGCAGACGATGGCAGAGGGGTTCCTTCAAGTTATAAAAGAAAAGTTTTTGAACCATATTTTTCGACAAAGAAAGCGGGAACAGGTCTTGGTCTGGCGATTGTAAGCTCAATCATTTCCGATCATCGTGGTCAGGTGAGCGTTGCTGACAATAAACCAACTGGGACGATTGTCTCTTTTCAGTTGCCGGTTTAGTGAGCCAAGCTGAAAGCGAATGGAGTGAAGCTTGAAGCGTAAGGCGAACTATCCCAGGAGCGAAGCGACGCGGGATTAGAGGCATGCCGGAGAGTATGAACCACAAATCTTGCTTTGGGATTCATACCCGTGATATAAAAATAATTAATTGGCGGAAGAGTAGATATGAACGAAACAATTCTTGTAGTCGATGATGAAGAAAGCATTTGCCAGTCTTTGAGGGCAATCTT
>DCVU01000112.1:7232-9184 GCA_002327415.1 Smithella sp. UBA2180 | reverse complement strand
CCAATAAGTTCAACGTTGATGGAATGGGCGATGATTTTTTAATTGCAAAAACGAAAGAAGGCTGTTATGAAAATTGGCACTAGGAAGTTGCAGTGATGGATGAAAAGATAAACTACAGTGAGGATAAATCCGGCTTTGGCGAAGAGATTGAGAAACAAGGGGTCGTTATCGAAGATAATCGGTAAATGATTAATGAGGAATTTTACCTCCCCCTTTCTTCGCGTGCCCTTTAGGGTAAAAGGGGGATTGAGGGGGATTTATGGTTTTACAAATCCTCCCTAACCCTCCTTTNNAGGGGGATTTGAATGTTGCCCTTCAACAGGAAACTTAAACCGCTTGCCCGGAATTTAAGAACGAACATGACCGATGCCGAGCAGCTTATCTGGTCTAAGATCAGGAGGAAACAGATAAGCGATTTACAATTCTACCGGCAGAAAAATATCGGCCATTACATTGTTGATTTTTACTGCCCGAAGGGAAAGCTCATTGTAGAGGTAGATGGCGGGCAGCATTATGAGAAAGCGGGAATGAAAAAAGATCAGGAAAGGGATCGATATCTTCAGGGTCTTGGATTAACCATACTGCGTTTTTCTGACATAGACGTGCTCAAAAACATTGATGGAGTGATTGAAAGAATCCATGAACATATAAAATTCGCCCTTTTACTTCCCCCTTTTTTAAAGGGGGATTGAGGGGGATTTACGGTTTTACAAATCCTCCCTAACCCTCCTTTATAAAAGGAGGGAATACTGAGAATCGCCGCAATTGCCGCAACCAACCTCCCTAAAGGGCACAAGCAAAAGGAGGGAATACGGAGAGGAATGACAAAGAGGGTTGTTGTGCAAAACTATCAGAGGAGGGCTATTATGAACAAAGCAAAAGAGACGGGCCGGTTTTACCGGAATTTTGGCATGGTGTTGCTGTTCGCGGGTTTGTTTCTTTGCGCCGGTGTTTTGTCCGGCCTTGTCCCGATATGGGGGCCAACGCCTGCCCTGGCTTCAGGAAAGGACGACGTTGCCGTCACGCCGGCGTCTATCCCCGATCTGGTGGAAAGGCTCAGCCCGACGGTTGTCAATATCTCTACGTCCAGGATAGTCAAGGACATCCTGGGGCGTGAAATTAATCAAAAGGGTATGGGGTCCGGTTTTATCATCTCCGAGGACGGTTACATCTTCACCAACAATCACGTCATCGAGAAGGCCGACAAGATCAAGGTGAAGCTGGCCGACGGAAAGGAATACACCGCTGAGGTCAAAGGCAGAGACACGGCAACGGACCTGGCCCTTCTCAAGATCACGGCGTCTGCGAAACTGCCGTATGCCCGTCTGGGCGATTCCGATCGATCCCGGATCGGCGAAGCGGTGTTCGCCATCGGGAATCCTCTCGGTCTCGACCACACCGTCACGGCCGGAATCATCAGCGCCAAGGGCCGGGTGATCGGCGCCGGTCCCTATGACAATTTCATCCAGACGGACGCCTCGATCAATCCCGGAAACAGCGGCGGTCCACTCTGCAATCTGGCCGGTGAGGTGGTGGGCATCAACACGGCCATTGTCGCTCAGGCGCAGGGGATCGGTTTTGCCATCCCCATCAATATGGCCAGGGAAATCCTCGAAGATCTGAAAACCAGCGGGAAAATAACCCGGGGCTGGCTGGGTCTGACTTCTCAGAATATCACGGACGACATGCGGCTAAGCCTCAAGCTCAAGGATCGCCAGGGCGTCCTGGTCGGCAACGTTTTCGCAGGCGACGCGGCGGATAAAGCGGGGATCAAAATTGGTGACATCATCTTGGGGATTGCCGGCAAAACGGTCAAAGACGACCGGGAACTGGGTCGGATCGTGGCGAACCTGCACGCCGGCAGCAAAGTTAACGTCAAGGTCTTCCGGGACGGCAAGGAGATTACCCTCCCCATTGTCATTGCGGAACGAAAAGACGGGCGGGAACAGGCC
>DCVU01000112.1:0-7223 GCA_002327415.1 Smithella sp. UBA2180 | reverse complement strand
TATTTCGGGCTGCCGGAAAAAACCGGCGTGATCATCACGGCCGTCAAAGCGGGGGGGGCGGCCGATGAAGCCGGCTTGAAACCCCGGGACATTATCCTGAAAATCAATAATAACGAAATTTCCGGTTTAAAGGAGTATGAGGACACCCTGACCGCAGGCGATAAGGGTGATGCCCTATTGATGCTGATTCGTCGCGGCAAAGACAATTTCTTCATCACCCTGAAAAAAGGAAAGGAAGAGAAAAAATAGTAGAAAACAGATCACAATTTTAATTTCCCCCTTTTATAAAGGGGGACAAAGGGGGATTCTACCTCACTCTTTTCTAAAGGGGGATTGGGGTATTTGATTCTTTTATAAAATCCTCCCTAGTGTAGTGTTTCAATGAAACCTTGTCATATCGACCAACGGGAGATATCTTGTATATTCTTATGATCATTAAGATTTCTCGCTTCGCTTCGAAATGACATACTGTAAAGATATTTATGACTCACTACACTAGCCCTCCTTTATAAAAGGAGGGAATAATGAGGGGGCGCCACTCATCAGCTTTCGTTCTCCTGCCTGTGGCGGATGTAAAGAAGTGCGGCTTCGACACGGTTGCGGATGCCTGTTTTTTCAAAGATATTGCGGATATGCGTCTTGATGGTCTTGGCGCTCAGGAAAAGTTTTTGGGCAATTTCTTCGTTGGTTAGGCTTTCGCTAATGAGAGCCATGATCTCCATTTCCCGCTTGGAAATGCCTTTCATTTTGGCCAACTGATTGCCGGTGGGAGATTTGAGCGGAAGCTTTTTATAGCGGTCTCGGATGAGTTCATCAAAGACCCTGCCGATCAATTTGGTGCTCAGCCATAACTCGCCCCTGGCGACAACGCGGATGCATTTGATAATGTCAGCGTCAAGATGCTCTCGCAGTAAAAAACCGCGCGCGCCTACCCTCATCATGGCTATCACGCTTTCCTCGTTAAAACGATCTCCGATGACGATGGTCCGCATGGAGCTGCATTTTCTCGTAAACTCAATAATCAGCGGCAAATACAGGGCGGCGGTTTCCCGCAGAAGGTACCCATCCACGATGAAAATATCCGGCTGTGCCACGGCTATTTTATTGAGGAAGGCCGCTCCCTTGTCCGACTCATGGGCAACATTCTTCATAACCATGAACCCTTTGATGATGAGATCTTTTTCGCCGCCCAGGCATTTCAGCAATCGCGTCTCGAATTCTTCATCAATGAACGCTATAGCCAGCGTGATCATCTGTTCTCCCTCCGCGTTTTTCCGTCATTTGGCCGATTGCCGGACGGAAACACCTTCGCATTGGTGCCTCTTATCTTACAGGCGTTTCCTTAGCTACGCCTTTTTGCGTAGTCCGGTTTTAGAATAGCCAAATTCGGAATTATGTCAAGAGCTAATTTAAAAACGAATTCCCGGAACTCAAAGATATGTATTTTCCCCCGTGCTTGATTTTCAGGGCAAATCCTTTCCCTTCGTCGCCATCATAAACCCCGCGTGCTTTACGCGCTTGATGGACTTTAATTTTTGAAAGAGCTCTTCTATTTCCTTCGATTTGCCCTTGGTCACAATAATTTCAAAACAATTATGATGGTCGAGATGAATATGTTGTGTGGAGAGAATGCAGGCATGATAATCATGCTGGACATCTAAAACTTTAGTGACCAGTTCCCTGGTATGGTGATCATAAACCAGCGTTATCGCACCCGTCACTTCCTTATTTTCCGTCCACTCTTTTTTGACCAGTTCCTCACGAATCATATCGCGGAGAGCTTCCGAGCGATTTGTGTACTTATGCTGTTTGATATGACGGTCGAATTTTTTTAAAAGATCATTCTCCAGCGATACGCCAAAACGAACCAGTTTGGACATGTATTTCCTCCTTCTGAGTCATTGTTTTAAAAATATAATAAGAATGCATGAAAGGTCAAGAGATATTCAATGAAGCGATATATCGGCTACGGCGACTGTATACTTTGTAAAAATCAGCGGCATTGTATATCTGTTTGTGATATATAATCGCAATTATGGAATTTCAGGATAAATTGAAACAGCTCAGGTGTCATATCGAAAAATGGGGCTCTTTGGCTGTGGCTTACTCAGGCGGAGTGGACAGCACGTTTCTATTGAAAGTTGCCCACGATGTCTTGCAAGACTGCGTTATTGCTGTGACGGCGCGATCGTCAGCCTATCCGGAAAGAGAGTTTAAAGAAGCGGCAGAATTTACCCGCAGCGCCGGAATCAAGCATATTGTCCTTCAATCAGAAGAATTGGAAATTGAAGGTTTTACTAATAATCCGCCTAATAGATGTTATTTGTGCAAATACGAATTATTTTCTAAAATAAAAGAAGTGGCTGGACAACACGGCATCAAATCCATTGCCGAAGGATCAAACATCGATGATCTTGGTGATTATCGACCCGGAATGCAGGCCATCAAAGAACTGATGATTATCAGCCCGCTGAAAGAGGCCGGATTAAGTAAAGATGTAATAAGAAAATTATCAAAACAAATGGGATTGCCAACCTGGGATAAACCCGCATTTGCCTGCCTGGCTTCGCGCTTTCCTTATGGTGAGAAAATAACACGGGATAAGTTGGCGATGGTGGACAAGGCTGAACAATATCTGCTCAACTTAGGATTCAAAAAGGTGCGGGTGCGCCATCATGGTGATACCGCGCGGATTGAAGTGGCGGAAGCTGAACGCCTCAAGTTTTTCGATCTGAAATTGATGGATAAAGTTTACAAACAATTTCAGGAAATTGGTTTTGCCTATACTGCTTTAGATCTGAAAGGTTACCGCACGGGCAGCATGAACGAAGTGATCGATACGAAACAAAATATCCTTAAATGAAGCGATGCACCGGATTTATTTCAGTTTATTGATCATGCTGGCTATGCAGCCTGCGCCGAAACCATTGTCGATGTTCACAACCGATACTCCGCCGGCGCAGCTATTGAGCATTGCCAGCAAAGCAGCCACACCCTGGAAACTTGCGCCATAGCCGACAGAAGTTGGCACGGCGATGACCGGTTTATCCACAAGACCACCGACAACGCTGGGCAAGGCGCCCTCCATTCCGGCAACCACAACAACTACGCGCGCTCCACGGATTAAATCTAACTTGTCAAATAAACGGTGCACACCGGCTACTCCGACGTCGACAATTCTTTCCACATGATTACCAAAAATTTCGGCAGTAACGGCTGCCTCTTCGGCAACGGGCAAATCGGAAGTTCCCGCTGTCACAACGGCAATATAATTTTTGGACAATGGCATTTTTTTTCTTCGTAGCGTAATTGTCCGGGCAAGCGGATGATAAACAGCAGAAGGACAAACTTCTTTGACTGCGGCAAAAACTTCAACGCTGGCGCGTGTGGCGAGAATATTGGCATCTCCTTCCATCATGGCCTGTATAATAGTTTTTATCTGCTCAGTAGTTTTGCCCGGACAAAAGATTACCTCCGGGTAACCAACACGCAACTCGCGGTGTGTGTCGAGCTTGGCGCAACCCAAATCAATGTAAGATAAATTTCTCAACTTAGAGATGCCGGCGTCGACATTGATTTTTCCGTCGCGGATATTTTCCAGGAGAACTTTTAATGCATCAGTATTCATTTTGGTGTCCTTTTTACCAGGCGGATACTTTCATAAATATCTTGAATGGGAACATCCTTTTCTTTTGCCAGCTTCTTGCAATCTTCGTATTCCGGCTTGGACTTTATTATGCGTCCATTTAAATAGCCATTTTTTACTGTTATTTCTCCATACTTAGTTTTTGTTTTTACCATTTCCCGCCGCAGCATGGATTTGGCAACTATGTAAGAACGCAGGCCGAATGTGGATGAATTCAGCCAGAAAACTTCTTCAATTACTTTTTGCTGACTGATATCGCAAAGGACGGATACCGTTGCCGCCGGACGGGATTTTTTCATAATAATCGGGGTGAAGAATACATCATGCGCGCCGGCGGCAAAAAGAAGTTCCATCAGTGTGTCATAGAGCTCCGGATTCATGTCATCAATATTGCACTCGATAATCACAGCTTCACCTTTTTCCGGATCATCCGCTTTTTCAGTATTAGCGGATATCTCGCCCAAAAATAGGCGCAGGACATTAGGTATAGCTGAATCTTTACTCCCCAGGCCGTAACCGATTTTCTGCGGAGTGAAAGCAATTTTTTCTGTAAAGGATGTTGCTGTTGCGGCAATGATCGCCGCTCCGGTGGGCGTTGTTGCTTCAAAAGGCACAAGGCCGGTTTTAATGGGAATGCCCTGAAGAATTTCCGCCGTGGCCGGCGCCGGGACAGGCAATGTGCCGTGGCTGCAATTAATTATACCGGAACCAACCTGGATGGGTGATGAAATAACTTTGCCGACTTTTAAATAATCCAGGCAAATTGCCGCACCGACTATGTCGACAATCGAATCTATCGCACCTATTTCGTGAAAGTGCACATCTTCAATTTTATATCCGTGGATTTTTCCTTCCGCCCGGGCAAGGCGGGTAAAAATATCAAGGCTGATCTTTTTGACATTAGTGGATAATTTGCTTTGCTTGATTATTCCGGCGATATCGCGGAAAGTACGTTCTTTCAAAGAATGCCGTGAAGAAATTTTTTTCTGAGGTGAAACAATCACATCAACTTTTGTGCCGGTAATGCCCCCGCGTTTATCTTTGTAAACTTTTATTTTATAGGAATTGATGGGCAGGTTGCCGATCTCTTTCAATAAATATTTTTGATCAACACCAAGGTCAATCATTGCCCCCAGATTCATATCACCGCTTATGCCGGCAAAACAATCATAGTATAATATTTTCATAAACAATATCCTTTTCACAATGCGGCTCTAAGCCGTTGTTCAATAATAACTGTAACATTTTGATATCATAACCGGCATAAGGGGCCGTAACGAAATGAATAGAAATGTAACAGTTATTTCTTAACGGCCCCTAATTATTATTGTAATTAAACCTCTGCCTGATTTGATTGGAAATCAAATACCACTTTTGCACGCCATTTTCGATTCGGTAATAATGGATAATGATGCAAAAAATACCAGCCCTGATTTCTCAAAGCCGGTATTTTTTTGTTACGCGGTCGTTTGAATTTATGCCGCTCTATCTTCTATCATGTCCTTCCTGCCTTCCTTCTTCCTGACGATTATGTCCTTGTCCACCTTGCTGGGGGCTTTGTTGAGACTCGCGAGACCTGACATTTCCCTGCTTATTTCGGGGAGGCAATCCCTGCACACCCCAGGAATTCTGTTTTTCCCAATGTCTGTTTCTTTCCCAGCCGCGCCAGTTGCGCTGGAGTTCCTGATGCGGCACCCGTTGATGTTCCCATTGATGCCCTTTCCATTGGTGATCTCTAAAATCATTTCTCCAGCCGGGAGGAACTTTTCTGTTAAAATATAAGAGACAAGCTCTTTGATGTCAAGATAATCCTGACCGGATGTATGAGCATCTGAAGATTTATTGAAAAGGGTAATTTTAAGACGCATTTACCGCAAGTCCGGTATGGCCGGCGCTCTACGAGGTTCAACAAAAGAAATATTATCTAATTACAAGCCAATACAATAAGTTACAAGACCGAATACTTTTAACCTTTTACTTATACCAATTAGCTATCAGAGATTAAAAAATTGCCTTGCCGGGCATAATACCAAGTAAGCTTTCAAAAATTAATAGTTAATCTTTGAAAGCAACTTGGTATTAAAATAATCATTTCATAAATCTTGACAATTATTGTGCAATCCATTAGCGTACCGCTTTAAATTTTAAAAAATGACTCAAAGAAGACATTGTTGCTTAAATGCTTTTTCGGAGGGAGATGATAATGATTGGAGTACTTATTACGACACATGGCAATCTGGGAAATGAGTTGATAAAATCTGCAGAATTAATCAAAGGGCCGTTAAATAATATATTACATATTTGTGTTGATCAGGCGGAAGATGTTGAAGATTTGAAAAAAGAAATAAGCAACGCCATCAAAAAACTGGATAAAGGCAAGGGAGTCTTGGTTCTTACGGATCTCTTTGGCGGGACGCCTTCCAACATTTCGCTTTCTTTCATGAAAGAAGGAAAAGTTGAAGTTCTCACCGGAGTTAATTTGCCCATGGTGCTCAAGTTATCGGAAGTCAAAGAAGATATGACTTTACGTGATTTTGCCTGCCTTATTAAAAATTACGGTGAAAAAAATATTATGCTGGCCAGTGAAATTTTAAGCAAAAAGGCCAGCCGGTAATTAATTTTGCGATTATTTCTGCCGGAGGTGGATCCATTTGGCGAAAGATTTAAATATAGTTTTGGTTCGAGTTGACAGCAGGCTTGTCCACGGTCAGATATTGGAAGCCTGGGTGCCCCACGTCAGGGCAAGATGTATGATTGTTGTTGATGACAAAGTGGCTGGTGATTCTTTTATGGAGACCATAATCAGAATGGCCGTCCCCAGCGAAATTGAATTAATCGTCAGCTCTGTAGAAGATTTTGTCCGGAATTATAGTTTCACCCATGGTCATGGGAAAAAAACAATAGTGTTGTTCAGTAACATTGCTGACGCATGCGATGCTTTTCATCAGGGATTTCATTATGATAAGTTAAACATCGGGAATGTATATAATAATGAATACAAAATTTGTTGCTCTCCTTCCGTCTTTTTATGTGATAAAGAAATTAAGTGTATTGAATATCTATTAGAAAAATCTGAGGTTATTGTTGAATTAAAAGTGGTGCCAAAGGGAAAGGCTGTTAACATTAAGGAAGCCCTTCGGAATTATTGGAAGAAGAAATCATAAATGTATCAGGGAGTCTTCGGCTCCTGGCGGAGGCTTTATTTGTTTTCGGAAATTATTTTAGTATCTTTTTGCGGCAGCTTGCTGTGCCTTGATCGTGTTTTTATTCAAGCCATGATTTCCCGGCCGGTAGTAATTGCCCCTCTTATCGGACTCCTTCTGCATAATCCCTATGCAGGATTGATAATAGGAGCGTTTATAGAACTTATTTGGATTGATCGTATACCCATAGGAACTTATATCCCTCCCAACGATTCCATAACTGCTGTTGTGGCGACTGCAACTGCTGTGATTGCCGGATCGAGATTAGGGGGCGCCTCTCCCGAATTAATTGCGCTTTGTGTGCTTATAGCCATTCCTTGCGGAAATTTAGCCAAGCAGATGGATGTTCAAATCATTAAATCCAACGATTCTCT
>DCVU01000046.1 GCA_002327415.1 Smithella sp. UBA2180 | reverse complement strand
ATTTATAGGAGTTACACGGTACTAGGGTCTCATTATCAGCGAGTGTCACTAAATTTTATCGTACGTTGCAACGACGAGGACTGAAGCGCAACGCAGCATATGGGTGTTTTACGGCGTTATCAGAATTCATAAAGCTTATTTCCCGGTATCACCGTAAACTTATTCTTCAGCAGAGCTTCAATTGCTTTTTCGGGAGCGTCGAAGCGGAAGATGATGACGGCGTTCTGGCCGCTTTTTTCCACAAAGGCATAAAGATATTCCACGTTGATGCCTTCCTTGGAGACAACTTCCATAATGCTGTGCAGTCCGCCCGGCTTGTCGGGAACTTCCACGGCGACAACGGGGGTTTTGCTGACGCGGAAGCCGCTGTCTTTGAGAACTTTATTTGCTTTTTCGACATCATTGACAATCAGACGCAAAATACCGAAATCAACTGTTTCTGCCAGTGACAGAGTGCGAATGTTGATGTTGTTATCTTTCAGGACGCGCGTGGCGTGCTCGAGCGTGCCGGGTTTGTTTTCCAGAAAAACGGATATTTGTTCTACTTTCATTGTAACCCCCTTGTGTAGTAATTTGTGAGAATCAAATTTCAAAAACGAAGTGTATTGAAATTTGCAATTCGAACAATCCCGCTAAAAGCGGAGGGTATATTATACCCGTGTCAAATGCGGCGTTTATCAATAATTTTTGCATCAGCTTTTTTAAGAGTGTTGGGCTGAACAAGTTTGACGCGCGCGGCGATGCCCAGATAATCCTTCATGTCCTTGGCGATTCTTTGTTCAATTTTCTGCAGTTCTTTGACGCTTCCGGAATCACTGCATATCTTATCGTTGACTTCCACCTGCAAATCCAATGTGTCCAGTGCGCCCACTCTATCAATGATGACCTGATAATTTGGTTCCAGTCCCTCAATATTCACCAGAATAGCTTCTATCTGCGAGGGGAAAACATTGACGCCACGGATAATCAGCATGTCGTCGCTTCGCTTCAATACTCTGTCCATCTTGACATGAGAGCGACCGCAACGGCACGGTTCGGTAATCAGGCGCGATATGTCGCCGGTACGGTAACGGATAAGGGGATTGGCTTCTTTGGTGAGCGTTGTGAAAACCAGTTCGCCTTCGGAACCTTCGGGAAGCACTTCGCCGGTTTTCGGATCGATTGTTTCGACAATAAAATGGTCTTCAAAAACATGCATTCCGTTGCGGCCTTCCGGACATTCCATTGCCATACCCGGGCCGATAATTTCCGATAATCCAAACAGATCCAGCGCGGTTATTCCGAACACTTTTTCAATTTCATCACGCATCGCGTTGTTCCATGGTTCCGCTCCGAAAATGCCTACACGCAGTTTCAGAGATTTAATGTCTATGCCCAGAGCTTTTCCTTCTTCGGCCAGATGCAAAGCGTAGGAAGGAGTCGAACAAATTACGGTAGGTCCGAAATCCTGTAAAATCATTAATTGCCTTTTGGCGTCTCCGCCGGACATGGGAATAACGCTGGCGCCAATTTTTTCCGCTCCGTAATGCAATCCCAGACCGCCGGTGAACAGACCGTAGCCGAAAGCATTATGAATAATATCATTTTTGGTGATGCCTGCGGCAACCAGACAGCGCGCAATAAGATCGGACCAGGTTTCAATATCTCGTTTGGTGTAGCCGAAAACGGCCGACTTTCCGCTGGTACCGGAAGAAGCATGCAAGCGGACTACGCTGCTCATAGGCACGGCAAACAAACCAAAGGGGTAATTATCACGTAAATCTTTTCTGGTGGTGAAAGGAAGCTTTTTCATGTCGGCTATGGATTTGATATCGTCGGGTTTGACTTTAGCAGCATCAAAAGATTTTTTATAAAAGCCCACCGAATGGTAAACTTTTTCCAGAACCTGCTGTAGTCTTTTGACCTGCAGGAACCTGATAACTTCACGGGGCATGGTTTCAAATTCTTCGTTGTAGATCATCGTATTGCCTCCATATTTTTATGGTACAAGATGTCGGATTCGGGAAGAAGTCTAACAAAACTTTATGCCTCTGGCAAGAAGCTTTCTATGCAAAAGAAGATATTATGATTGATTCTGATGTAAAAATTTCTCGGCCAGCATAATTCCCAGAACGGTTTTAGCGTCAATTATCTCACCGTTTTCAATTAACTCTTGTGCTTTGGAAAAACTGACAGGCATGATTTCAATAAATTCGTCTTCGTCGGGAGTCATCGGCGCATGGATTAGATCTTTAGCCAGAAAAAAATACATATATTCATTACAATATCCCGGCAAAAGGTAGCCTTCAAAAAGTTTAATAAGTGTTTTTGCTTTAAACCCTGCTTCTTCGGCCAGTTCTCTTTGAGCGCAAATATCAGGAGATTCTTCCGCGCCATCGAGAGAGCCGGCTGGAATTTCTAAAAGATTCTTTTTAACGGCGTTGCGGTACTGTTTTATTAAAAGCAGATCGTTTTTCTCGTTGACAGCGACAATGGCGACGGTCGGGTTGTGGTTTATCCAGCTTTGTCTTGTTGTTTTGCCGTTGGGTAGATCAACGTCTTCTTCATGGACATCGAAAATTTTACATTGGTACTTCAAAGAGGATTTGTTTTTTTTCATAAGAGCTTTGCTTAATTCAGTTCGTCTTGATTATGGATAACAAATATTTTTCAATTTCTTCTTTCGGCAGGACTCCTGTAACCTGCTTAACAAGATTTCCTTCCTTAAAGAAAAGCATGGTCGGAATACTGCGAATTCCATATTGCGAAGCGGTATGCGGATTTTCATCAACATTCAGCTTGACGATTTTGACTCCATTGGCGTAATCTGAAGCGAGCTCGTCAATAATTGGTGATAATGTCCGGCAGGGACCGCACCAGGGCGCCCAGCAATCCACGAGAACCGATGCACCGGAAGTCAGAACTTCGCGGGTGAAGGTATTATCCGTTACCTCAAAAGCAGTGATTTTTTGCCGGGAGATAACCAGAGGTTCGTGACATTTGCCGCATAAAGGTTTTTGATTCAAACGATCTTCCGATATTCTGTTTTTCGTGCCGCATTTCAGACAAGGGATTATTAAATCATCTAATGACGCGCCGCACTTGCCGCAGATAGACCTGCCCTGTAGTTTTTTATGCGGTATTCTATTTTTTGTGCCGCAATTGAGGCAACGGATAATTACGTTGTCAGGCATATTAATCAAACCTCGTTGATATTATCTCTTTTTTACCGGAAAAAGACAAATTATATAGCAACGCTGACTTGAACAGGTTTTAGTATCCGAACAAGTGCAGCGGAGGGCATCTGCGCCAGTAATCCGCGGCTCCCGGCGTTAATAAAGATTTCCGGCAGGTCGGCCAGGGTCGCCTCCATGTAAATGGGCATGATTTTTTTTGTGCCGAAAGGTGAAGTGCCACCAACTTTATAGCCCGTATGTTTTTCCGCCACTACCGGATTGCACGGCGAAACCGATTTTGTTCCGATAGCGCGGGCCAGTGATTTTGTGGAAACTTCTTTATCCCCATGCATCAACATAATCAGAGGTTTGCCTGTTTCATCTTGCAT
>DCVU01000013.1 GCA_002327415.1 Smithella sp. UBA2180 | reverse complement strand
AGGTCTCGATACACATGGACTTTGATATGCACAAATATAAACAGAGGTTTTATGCAGATATTTATTGATGCGGATGCTTTTCCGAATGTTATTAGAGACATCTTGATCAAGGCATCCTTGCGGTTAAATATTCCACTGATCTTTGTCGCCAATAAACCGTTGCGCCTCGGGAATCTGGCACATATATCCCTGATCATGGTTCCGGAGGGTCCTGATGTGGCTGATGATTGCATTGCCCGGTTAGTACAGCCGGGGGACCTCGTGATAACGGCAGATATCCCGCTTGCCGACCGGGTAGTTTCCAAAAAAGCTTTTGCGATTAATCCCCGCGGCAAACTCTATACGGAGCAAAACATTAAAGACCGGCTGGCCATGCGTGATTTGCTCAATGAACTAAGAGATAATGGCATGATGACAGGCGGTCCTGCTGAGTTTAGCAAGAAAGACCGACAGGCCTTTGCCAACCAGTTGGACAGCTTTTTAATCAGGCAGTTAAAATTAGAAAACAGGGCGAAATAAGAAAATTACGTAACTGATTCAGGTACATTACGGAGAAGAAAGATGCCTTACTTTAACTGCTCTTTGATTTTCAGACGCTTGAAATATTCAGCGATAGTTATATTACTTTTTTTGATGATGACTACCTTGTTGATGTTGCCCTGGAATGTTTGGGGAGACGAAATTTACAGGTACACAGATAAAGACGGCACTATCGTTATATCAGACAAACCTCCTCCTGAAGAAGATATCAAGTCCGATACAAAAAATACTAATTCGTTTCAGGATTCAACCTCAGAGGAGCGTCTGCATTGGGGAAGGGACAAAGCATTAATTGATGAACAGAATCAAAGTGAAAATAGACAGCGCAAAAGAGTTAAGACTGGTGCGGGCATTGAAGCCGGCAGATATGAAGTAAAAGCTAAAAAGATCGGCAGTAATTTATATCAGGATATTTCTACTCACGTTATTATAAAAACAATGGATTGTATTGAACCGGCATCCGGGGATGAATCTGTACTGGATTGGACCGGTTCTGCAGGCGAAATCTATTTCAAAAAAACGAACAAGTCATGTATCGTTAAAAAAGTTTATAAATAAATCCGGTAACGTTTTATTTGAAGCAATTCAGTGCCGGAATACAGCTCCTCTCCTGTCATTACCCGTCTCGGAGACTGTGTCGCAATAATAAATATACCATTTAATATCCTCCGCTGGCGGAGGTGTCACGCAGTGACGGAGGTGGATAAAATTTACGTAATGTTTAACTGGCCAAAATTATGTATGTTTCAAAAACTTCCACCCCCTTCCCCCGCCAGCGGGGGACACGCAAAGAGGTACAAATATATACTATTAGGACACAGTCTCTCGATCGGGGAATCCAGACCCCACTTCATCATGTCCGTGTAGAGACAGTGACACAATCCTGGTTTGTCATTGCGGTGAGTCAAAGCCCCGAGCAAAGCGTGTGGGGTCCATGACAGTGAACAGCCTGCCCGGCGTATAACCTGAAGGTCACACGTGCCGGGTGGCAATCTGGATATATTCTGGTTTTTGTTGGTTTTTTAGGGAATAGAGAATATTTCTTGACAAAATCCAACACAGGGGTATTATACGCCCCGAAGCGGGAATTTAGACAAGTTAATTGCTCCGCTATATAAATGTGCTAAAGGCTGACGACGTAATTGATTTTATGACCCGTGTCCTTTGGCACGGGTTTTTTGTTTTTAGGGAATTTAATTTACAACAGAAAGGAAAAACAAATGAGCAAATTGAAAACACGTCACATTTACACATCCGAATCAGTTTCAGAAGGACATCCCGACAAAGTATGCGATCAGATTTCCGACGCGATGCTGGACGCATGCCTGGAGCAGGATAAATATGCCCACGTTGGTTGCGAGACCGCCGTGGGGCCGAATCTCGTCGTCAATCTCGGAGAAATAACCTGCCGGAACTGGAATAAAATTAATCCGCAGTTAATCGCTCGTCAGGTCGTGAAGGATATCGGATACGATGACCCTTCCGAAGGATTCAGCTGGGACACTTTCAATTATGTTACCTCCATCCATGGTCAGTCGGCGGATATAAACCAGGGTGTCTGCCGTGAACGAGTTGAGGATCAGGGCGCGGGCGATCAGGGGATGATGTTCGGTTACGCGTCCTACGCCACACCGCAGATGATGCCGGCTCCAATCTATTTTTCACACATATTGCTAGAGGAACTGACCAAACTGCGCAAAGAGAAAGCTATTGAATACCTACGACCGGATTCCAAGTCGCAGGTCAGCGTACTACATGAAGATGGAAACGCTGTTAAAATTACAACCGTCGTAATTTCCCATCAAACCCGCGATGTGCCGCTGAAGCGAATCCGCAAGGATTTGATCGAAGTCGCGCATCAGGTACTCGATAAAACGGGAATGTTGACCAACAAGACGGAATTTTTCATCAACCCGACAGGCAAGTTTGTGATTGGCGGTCCCTGCGGCGATTCCGGTGTTACCGGCCGTAAAATTATTGTGGATTCCTATGGCGGCGTCGGATCACATGGCGGCGGCGCTTTTTCCGGTAAAGATCCATCCAAGGTGGATCGTTCCGCCGCTTATTACGCCCGTTACGCCGCCAAAAATATTGTCGCGGCAAGACTGGCCGATAAATGCGAAATTCAGATTGCCTACGCGATTGGTGTTGCCAAACCGCTCAGTATCAATGTTAGCACCTATGACACAGGAGTAATTCCTGAGAATAAAATTGAAAAAATTCTCACAGACGGAAAAATTTTTGATTTCCGTCCGGCCATGATGATTAAGGATCTGGGACTTACTACCCCTAAAGGTTGGAGCTATCGCAAAAGCTGTAACTATGGACACTTTGGCCGCAAAGGCTTTCCGTGGGAAAAAACAGACCGTGTGGATGCCCTTCGCCAAGCCGCCGGACTGAAGTAAAAAAGAAAACGATGTGGTTGTATCACAAAAAGCCCGTCGCCTTTTGGTGCGGGCTTTTTGTTTTCAGTTAATTGGTTTACAACAAGATACGCAAAAAGTATCGGGGGTTGACACCTTAAACGTCAGAGAGTATATAAGCGAAACTCGTGATTGTGCACAGTTAAGAAAAAAATTAAGAATCTACTGGAAGCAGGAAAACTTATATTTCAAAACCTAACTTTGGGTGATTCTCAAGAAAGTCACATAACTATTAATAAGTGGAGTGATGCGAATGATGAAAACCGAAAAGGTTACTTGGACGCGCACGCACCTGTTGATTGCGTTAAATCTTTACTGCAAAATTCCTTACGGGAAGTTCCATAACAGGAACCCAATGATCGCTGATGTTGCTGCGCGTATGGGACGGACGACCAACAGTCTCGCAATGAAGTTGAGTAATTTTGCTTCATTGGATCCGATACATCGTGCGCGTGGAGTAAAAGGTCTTGAGGGTGCTTCACAGCGGGATCGGCAGTTGTGGAATGAGTTTCGCGAGAATCCGGAAAGGTTGATGCCGGAGAGCGAGCAACTGCTACACGATCTTTATACGAAGGATCAGGAGAAAGAAGTCGATATCGTAGGCGCAGAAATAATTCGTGTGACAACTCCATCTGTTCCATTTGTCGGTCCAACAGAGACGAAAGCAATGGTTAGTGTTCGACGTGGTCAGCAATTCTTTCGGCAGGCAATTCTGGCGGCCTACGATATTGCGTGTTGTATTTCGGGCGTGAATGTTTCGACACTTTTGGTGGCGAGTCACATCAAGCCGTGGCGATCATTTCCTGAGGAGCGCCTGAATCTACGGAATGGTCTGTGCCTTTCTGCCATTCATGATGCGGCGTTTGATCAGGGTCTTCTGACGTTGGATGATCAATTTCGTGTAGTGTTGAGTCGGGATTTACGCAAAAGCATGGACAATCATGAATGGAGTGTATTCTTTGCTCCATACGAGGGCCAGAAAATTAACTTGCCGAACAAGTTGGCCGAGCCAGACCCTATGGCACTTGAGTACCATAGGTCACATGTTTTTGAACGGAAATGACAGAGGGGAGATTTCAGTAAAGGAGAAAACAAAGAGGGACAAGTTATGGAAGGGCAGCTTTCCTGCCTGCGATGCGGCAAGTGCTGTTTCGTTGATTTAACCGCCTACGCGGAACAAAAAGATTTTGACCGCTGGCGCGCCGAAAACAGGCATGACATTCTGGATATGATTGAGCACCGTCATCTCGTTTGGGCGGGAGATAGAATGATTTCTGCGGAAACCGGCGATTACCCGCGTGAATGTCCTTTTCTTTGCAGTTCAGGCGATTCGTGGCTCTGCTCGATATACGAGACAAGGCCGTCGGTTTGCCGTGAGTATAAT
>DCVU01000128.1 GCA_002327415.1 Smithella sp. UBA2180 | reverse complement strand
GTTGTTTCCAGTTTTCTGGAAGCGGCTTATGAAAGAACAAGCAAGTACGATGAACTTTAAAAGAGCTGATAGAGTAGCCGAATTGATCAGGGCGGAGATGTCGGCCATTATTATAAGGGAGGTAAAGGACCCCCGTTTGCATTCAGTTACCATAACAGACGTGAAAGTAGCCGATGATCTGCGTAACGCCAAGATTTATTTTGTCGAAATGGGAAAGGACGAATGCTCTCCTGAGATAAAGACCGGTTTGGCTCAGGCCGCTGGTTTTATCCGCCGTGAGTTGGGAAAAAAAATTCAGCTGCGTTACGTGCCGGAGCTTACTTTTGTTCATGATCAATCTTTTGGATACGGTAATCGCATTGAAAATTTATTGGCCCAGATAGCTAAACAGGAAGAAAAAAATGATTAATGAAATTATTAAGGCCATAAATGAAGGGCAAAATATTTTAATTACAGCTCATGTAAGATTGGATGGAGACGCTGTAGGTTCGGAACTGGCTCTTTACCTTATGCTGAAAGAATTAGGGAAAAAAGTGCTGGTTTATAATCAGGATCGCACGCCGGAACGTTACCGGTTTTTACCGGCGGCAAACAATATAGTTCATAATATAAACAATGTTGAACAGTATGATACCGGCATTATTCTTGATTGCAGTGATTTGACGCGATGTGGAGATGAAGCGGAAAAAATTGTAAAGATTAAAAAACTGATAAATATTGATCACCATGTTTCCAACAACGGTTTTTGCTCTCTGAAAATGTTGGATGCTCAGGCCAGTTCTACAGGCGAATTGCTGTTTCGTTTGATGCAGGAAATGAAATTTAAAATGTCGAAAGACATTTGCACTAATTTATATGCGGCGATTATAACGGATACGGGCAATTTCCGTTATTCGAACACTACAAAGGAAACCTTCCGGGCTGCAGAAAACCTGGTGGCAAACGGTGCCAATCCGCAATGGATTTCAGAAAATATTTACGAGAGCGATTCTCCGGCAAGATTAAAATTGCTGGCCAAAGCATTGGAAACATTATCTCTGGATCTGAAAAATAAAGTGGGCTCTCTGGTTGTTACGCAAAAAGCTTTACAGGAAACAGGGGCATCATGGGAACTCACGGAAGGATTCGTTGACATTCCCCGTACAGTAAGGGGCATTGAAGTAGCTGTGCTTTATACTCAAAGAGGGGATAACAATTATAAACTGAGCTTGCGCTCCAAAGCGGACGTCAATGTAGAAAAAGTAGCAAAAAAGTTTGGCGGTGGCGGTCATATTCACGCTGCGGCTTGCTGGATAAAAGGCGACATTGAATCAATTAAATCGCGGGTTATTGAAGCGATAAGGGAAGTTTAGTGTTTATGATGGATGGTGTGATAATCATTGATAAGCCGGCAGGCAAGACTTCACATGATGTTGTCAGTGAAGTGAAGAAAATCCTGGGGGTCAAGAAAGCAGGCCATACAGGAACGCTTGATCCTATGGCTACAGGAGTGCTTCCGGTATGTTTGAATGAAGCTACGAAGCTGGCAAGTTTTTTAACTGAAGACAACAAGGAATACCTGGCTACAATGCTGCTGGGTGTGAAAACGGACACTTTAGATATCGAAGGTAAAATTATCAACCAATCCGATAATTTTGTTGTAACCGAAGAAAAAATAAAAGAGATAATGACGCAAATGGTAGGAACCATTAAACAAGTCCCTCCTGCCTATTCAGCAGTCAAACATTCCGGCAAGCCTTTGTATAAATGGGCAAGAAGCGGTATTTTTTTGAAGGTGGAACCGCGAGAGGTAACCATTTATAGTATTGTTATTGAAGATATTTCTTTACCCTGTGTAACTTTTAGGGTTGTCTGTTCAAAGGGAACATACATCAGGACTCTTTGTTCCGATGTCGGTGATTTGCTCGGATGTGGTGCCTGTTTGTGTAACCTTCGCCGCTTGCGCAATGGTTTTTTTTCCGAAGAAATGGCTGTTTCCTTGAACAATTACGAAGGTGATGATAAAAAAAACGAACTTTCAAAAAAAATATTGCCAATGGCGGAACTATTGCCTTTGCTGACCACAATTAAACTGGAAGATCATTCTGCAGCAAAACTGCGGAATGGGTGGCAACCTTCTGTGGAAATGATGAAGGAATATGATCTTCCTTTTCTTAAAGCTGGAGATATGGTAAAGTTCATCAGTAATAGCGGATATCTTTTGGCTGTTGCAGAAATGGTGGCGCCAGTAAATAAATTTTCTGAATTCGATGGAAAAAGGCAGGCGGCCAAAATTGTCCGGGTATTTAACAATATTAGCAAGTGAGAATCACGGGTATGAACCCCAAAGCAAGCTTTGGGAACAGATTTCGCAGCAAGCTGCGGGGTATTAAACCCTCCGCTTCGCGGGATTGTTCAACTTACCAATTCCGTTGCGCTACGCTTTCGGAATTGGAGTTTCAACAATAAATTTAAGATAAACAGGGATTGAACAATAAAGGAGGAAAAAGCGTGTTAACTTTGGATAGAAGGAAAACAGTAATATCAGATTATAGACTTCATGAAAAGGATACGGGATCCCCTGAAGTCCAGATTGCTCTTTTAAGTGCCAGAATAGAATATTTAACGGAGCATTTTAAGGAGCATAAAAAAGATCATCATTCGCGTCGCGGCCTGCTAAAGCTGGTTGGTCAGAGAAGAAGACTTCTCAATTACATTAAAGAGAATGACATAGAAAGATACAGAAGTATAATTAAACGGCTAGGTCTTAGAAAATAAATAAATTATTTAAGGGCGGAAGACATAAGTTAACCTGACCGTAAGCGAGGTATAAAAAAGCTTGCGGTTGTTAGCTTTTGCGTTTCGCCCTTGAATTTCTTATGACCAGTCCTTAAAAATCAAATGGAGGAAAAATTAATGAGTAATGTGTTTAGCACAGATTTCGCAGGAAGAAATATTTCCCTGAAAGCGAATTATGTAGCCGCGCAAGCCGATGGGGCGATACTGGTTTACTACGGCGACACGGTTGTTTTAGTTACGGCGGTTTCGTTAAAAAGCATACGGGAAGGAGTGGATTTTCTGCCCTTGACTGTTGATTATCAGGAAATGACTTTTGCCGCTGGTAAATTTCCCGGAGGATTTTTCAAGCGCGAAGGGCGTTCCAATGAAAGAGAAGTTCTGACGTCGCGCATTATTGATCGCGCGATTCGTCCTTTGTTTTCCAAAGGATATTTTTCGGAAACTCAGTTGATAGCCACAGTGCTTTCCGTGGATAAAGAAAACGACCCGGATGTAGCGGCCATGATAGCTGCGTCCGCCGCTCTGGGAATATCGGATATTCCCTTTAAAGGACCGATTGCCGGTGTACGCGTCGGCCGGATCAACGGTGAATTGTTTGTCAACGCTTCGCCGGAAAAAATGAAGGAAAGCGAGCTGAACCTTTTCCTGGTGGGACGCAAAGTCACACCCGGAAAGTCGGGCCGTCCCTATGACGTAGAACTGGTGATGATGGAGGGCGAGGCGAAAGAGGTTCCGGAAGATGTAATCGTTGACGCTATTAAATTCGGACTGGAAGCTGTCCGTCCGGTTATTGA
Source organism: Smithella sp. UBA2180 (assembly GCA_002327415.1). GTDB lineage: Bacteria > Desulfobacterota > Syntrophia > Syntrophales > Smithellaceae > Smithella. Next base: position 1,367 of record DCVU01000128.1, on the reverse strand, counting down.
TTTACAGGATCAGATGCAGGCGGATATCGGCAAGGCCAAAAGGCCGGTTGAAGAGCCCGCACCGGATGAAGAGCTTGTCGCGCGAGTGCGTGCTGAAGCCCTACCGGGTTTGAAAGAAGGATACAGTCTGCCGCGCAAACTGGAACGCTACAGCAAACTGGGCGATGTCCGTACGGCTGTTATAAAAAATATCGGCGCAGATGACGCTGTGCTTTGCAAAAAAGTAGCGGCGATTATCGAACATCTTGAATCCCGCATTTTGCGCGATATGATTCTTCAGGAAAAGAAAAGAATCGACGGCCGGTCTTCAACCGATATTCGTCCGATAAGTTCGGAAGTCGGCGTGCTGCCGCGCGCTCACGGTTCGGCTTTGTTCAATCGTGGTGAAACGCAGGCCTTAGCCGCTCTCACGCTGGGCACATCCTCTGATGAACAGCGCATGGACTATGTGGGCGGTGAGGAGACAAGGACGTTTTTACTGCACTACAATTTCCCTCCCTTCAGTGTGGGCGAGGCCAAAGGTCAGCGCAGTCCCGGTAGAAGAGAAATCGGCCACGGTGCTTTGGCTCGCAAGGCGCTCGTGCCAGTACTGCCGTCCCCTGAAACCTTCCCTTATACCATCCGGATTGTTTCGGAAATTTTATCATCCAACGGATCATCGTCCATGGCCACCGTTTGCGGCGGCATTTTATGTTTGATGGACGGCGGAGTTCCGGTGAAGGATATCGTTGCGGGAATTGCCATGGGGCTTCTCAAGGAAGGCGATGAAGTTGTGATTCTGTCCGACATTCTGGGCGATGAAGATCATGCCGGCGATATGGATTTCAAGGTTTGCGGTACGGAAAAAGGCGTGACCGCCATGCAGATGGATATTAAAATTGACGGGCTTACGGAAGAAATTCTACGCAAGGCTCTGGCACAGGCGCGCGAAGGTCGCATTCACATCATAGGTAAAATACGCGAAACGATGACCGCGCCTAGGGCGGATACATCAAAATACGCTCCCCGTATTACAACAGTTAAAGTAAAAGAAGATCAGGTCAGAAACGTTATCGGTTCCGGCGGCAAGAACATCCGTCAGATTATCAGCGAGACAGGAGTTACCATTGATGTCGAAGATGACGGCACCGTAACGATTGCTTCAGCCGATGCCGAAGCGGCCGCCCGCGCCGTGGCGATGGTGAAATGGCTGACGGAAGAAGCGGAAGTCGGCAAGATATACCGTGGCACAGTCAAGAAGATAGTCGATTTCGGCGCATTTGTCGAAATTCTGCCCGGAACAGAAGGCCTTCTGCATATCTCGCAGATTGCCAAAGAAAGAATCGCCAAGGTGACCGATGTTTTGCAGGAAGGCGATGAAGTCATGG